>USPD01000009.1 GCA_900556585.1 uncultured Eggerthella sp. | reverse complement strand
CTCCCAACAGGTGAAATGACCTATCGCGACGTAACTGGTTCGTACACGCCGCTTATTACAGGTGAAAACATTACCCGTGTAACGGTGGATAAAGAATCCGAAACAAGCAACTATTACGCTGTCAACATTACACTTGATAGTGCTGGCAGTGAAGCCTTTGCTCAGGCAACTCGCGAACTGGCGCCCGACCATGGCAAGATTGTCATTGTTCTTGATGGTCAAATCCAATCTGCACCTGCTGTTCAATCTGAAATTACCGGTGGTCAGGTTTCCATTACGGGTAACTATACCCTTGAGCAGGCTCAGTCACTGCAAACTGTTCTTGAATCCGGTTCGCTGCCCGTAAGCTTCCATTACGAGCAAAGTCAGGTTGTAGGTCCTACGCTTGGCCAAGATGCATTAATGAGTGGTTTGCTTGTTGCAATTCTTGGTTTGACGCTGGTTATTCTTTATCTGATAGCGTTCTATCGCGGTCTTGGTCTTTTGACGGCAGCCGCCATGGTAGTGTTCGCTATTTTCTACCTTGGCTTGTTGGCAACGCTTTCTGCTTTTGGCTTATTCTCGCTTTCTCTTGCGGGTATTGCAGGTATCGTTCTAACTATTGGTATGGCGGCCGACTCATCCATTTTGGTATTGGAGCGTTTCCGTGAAGAAATACGTATGGGGCGCAGTGTACGTGCCGCGTCCATTACGGGCGTTCGTCACGGTATTGAAACCTCCATTGATGCTGACTTGGTAACGTTGGTATCTGCACTAACGTTGTTCTTCTTGGCAAGTGCATCGGTTAAGGGCTTTGGCATGACTCTTGCCCTTGGTATTGTGTGTGACATCGTAATGATGCTACTTTTGAAGGCTCCTTTGATCCGCTTACTTGCTCCAAAAGTTATTGCAAGGCATCCAGGATTTTGGGGTATCAAGGATTGCGAACAGGCAGCTCCTGTTTATGCTGAGCTTACAGGTACCACCATGGCACCTGATAAGGTGTTACGTCCCGATAAGGCAGCAGAAGCTAGCGCTGATCAACCTTCAACTGATATTCCAAAATCGGTTACCCACAAAACACTCGATCAGCTTAAAGGACGCTTTATTCGACGCGACATCAACTTTATGGGTGTGCGTAAAATTCTGCTCGCCATTTCAGCGGCACTTATCGTGATGTCTTTTGCGGTAGTAGGCATTAAGGGTGTTACTTTTGGTATTGAATTTGTGGGTGGTACGTCTATTACGTTCCATAACACGGGTGATATTACTATTGAAGATATGCGTGCGGCATGTACCGATGCTGGTGAGCCTGATGCGATAGTCCAAACTACCAATTCGGACGGATCTGCGGGCTTCTTGGTTCGCACTACAAATACATCTCCTGAAGATGCTGCGGCTACAGCAAACCAAATTGCAAGTGATCTTGGCATTGCAACGGATAGCTTTGAAGTAAACACGGTAGGTCCCGACTGGGGCGCTGGGGTAATTCAATCTTCGGCAATTGCCTTTGCGGTATCGCTTTTACTGATTATTGCCTACATTGCAATTCGCTTTGAATACAAGATGGGCATCATGGCGGTTGTGGCATTGTTGCACGACTTGATAATCGTGGTAGGTATTTATGCGTTGGTCGGCCGTGAAATTACGCCGAATATGGTTGCAGCACTTCTTACCATTTTGGGTTATTCGTTGTACGACACGGTTGTTGTATTCCATCGTATTAACGACAACATGAAGGAATCAACGCTGAAGTGTACCTTTATGTCTATGGCGAACCACTCCATTAACCAGGTATTTATTCGTACGATTAACACCACACTTACTTCGTTTGTTCCGGTGCTTGGCATGCTGTTATTCGGCGGTGAAACCTTGAAGGACTTCGCGTTCGCTATGGCGGTTGGCTTAATTGCTGGCTCGTATTCTTCCATTGCCGTGGCAACGCCTCTGTATGCCATGTGGAAATCACGCGAAAAGAATAATGCTAAACTGGTTAAGAAATACGGTACGGACATCCAGCTGTTTACCTTTGCATCTACTTTACCTCCTGCAAATAAAGCGGAAGAGGAGGCATCGGTTGCAGTTGCTGAAGAAGCCGCTCAGGGAAAGAACGCAGCTTATAATTCTGCAAGCGGTACAGCACAAGGTGCAAACGCAGCGAAGTCCGGCGCGAAAACAGCAGGGCAGTCTGCTTCAAACAACCGCAAAAGGAGGAAGAAATAAATGAGAGAAGGTAGCGCACCAAATTTTGCACCACCAGTAGAAGAAGGAACTGTTTTTACTTTTCAGGATGAGTCTGGTGATACGGTAGATCTGGAATTTTTAGGTTTGATTATCCACCAGGATAGGCGTTATGGATTCTTCTATAACGTGGGTGAGGATTCTGAGGTAGGCGGATCAGGTGAAGTTACAGTGTTGGAAGTAACTGAGCTTGATGAGGATGGTCAGCCTGCTGGATTTGAGTTGGTGCTTGATGGCGCAATTGCGCAAGAGGTATATGAGGACTTCAAGCAAGCAACAAAGGATTTGTACGATTTCGAATAGGTCAGAAATGCGCAATACCGTTGCTGAAAGCGTGGTTCGGTGAATCATTATTTTAGAGGTGCGTATTCTGCTAATTAAATCCCACTTTAGATGTATCTAGAGCGGGATTTTGTTTTTTATTGGGTATGCTTGTTTCTGCACCTAAAACGCCATTTAAGCCTTGTTGCTTATGTGCGGAAATTGTAATCTTGTATGTTGCAAAACATTTTTGTAGCAAAATTGACAATGAATGTTACTAAGCAATTGGATTATCTAAAAAAATGGGTATCCTATTGGTTTGTATGTATATGCGCAGAAATGCACTATAACCAGCGCGTAACGATTAAATGCGCCAAGGTTAACGAGCGGTTTTGTGCGGTAAATATGAAACGCAAGGGTGAAAGAAAGTCTATTTGGTTAGTTTCTATGGCTAAGCACGGTTCGCATAAAAAAATCGATCAGCAAAATAACCATCATTCGAATACGTCCCATGATGGTAGTTCTTCATCATTAGTGGATCAGGATTTGGTTCGTGTTCGCAAGAAGCGTAAAAAACATGGTAAAGCACCTAAGGTAATTCTTGTTATTGTTGCGGTAATACTTGTAATTTGTATTGCTGTTGGGGCTGCGGTAGCTCTGTATATGAATTCCATTTCGGATTCTATGAAAATGGATGAACAACAGCAATCGGATTTGGATTCAGTTCTTTCAGAAAGTTCGGTGCAGGAACCTTATTATGTGCTGCTGCTTGGATCGGACGCACGTGCAACGGACACTACCAGTCGTTCGGATACGATGATTTTGGCACGCATTGATGCTAATGTTGGTAAAGCTACGTTAGTCTCAATTCCGCGTGACACCAAGGTAGAAATTGAAGGTCATGGTACTCAAAAAATAAATGCAGCCTATGCGTTTGGTGGCCCTGCTGGTGCTGTTGAAGCGGTTGAGGATTTTGCTGGTGTTGAAGTTTCTCACTACGTAGAAATTCATTTTGATGAGCTGGAAACGGCTGTTGATCAGCTTGGTGGCATTTGGATTGATGTTCCAGTTTCCAATACTCAGACAGGTGCAAGTCATTCAAAATATACATTTAATGAAGGTATGCAGCGTATGAATGGTGAACAGGCATTAGCCTTTGCGCGTGAGCGTTATGGCTATACCGAAGGCGATTTCCAGCGTGCGGAAAATCAGCGTTTGGTAGTTCAAGCGCTGGCAGATACAGTGCTGTCACTTCCCCCTACTGAATTGCCGGGAACCATTCAATCTTTAGCTAGCTGTATTTCAACAGACTATTCTTTAAATGATTTAATTACGCTTGCTCAGACTTTCCAACAGGCAGGACATTATTATTTCTATTCTGCAATGGTTCCGTCTACCACTCAAACTATTGACGGCGTTTCGTATACCATTACGCTTGAGGATGAATGGGCGAATATGATGCAGATGGTTGATACGGGACAAGATCCTAGCAAAGCCAATGTATTGACTCAGAATACCCAAGCAGTTGAACAAGATGGTGAATCATCAAGTTCAACTAGTGGGGTGGGTACGAGCGGTAGTTCGTAAGTAAACTGCTAGTTTTCCTAGCGGAAATATAAGTAATCGTAGGTACTGTAGGCATGTATTAATAAGGAACAGGCAAAAGGAAATAACGAATGACCCTATTAGAGCTATTCCAACTTTTAAAAAATCATATAAAGCTGGTTATTGCGCTTCCAATTATTTTTGCGCTTGTAACAGCAGTTGGCAGTTGGATTTTCTTGGCTAATACCTATACTGCAAATGTTTCAATGTATGTATTGGCTAACTCATCCGAAACACAGAGCAATACATCTTTGTCAACTGATCTTTCTGCTAGCCAGATGATTACTAATGACGTTTCGGAACTTATTCAAAGTGAACGAGTGCTTAATCAGGCGGCAAACCAACTTGGTATGAGCGAAAGCGAACTAAAGGGTTATGACATTAAGGTAACCAGTTCTACCACCACTCGTCTTATTACCATTAGCGTTACGGGTGATACTCCAAATTCTGCGGCAGCAATTGCGAATGGTATAGCAGATACTACTAACAGTGTCGCTCAAGAAATTATGAATATTGAAGCAGTTAATGTAATTGATCAGGCTGAAGTACCTACATCTCCTTCAGGACCACCACGCACCATGTATACTGCAGTTGCCTTCTTGGCGGGTATTTTTGTTGCAGTAGCAATAGTGGTTCTTATGGATATGATCAATACTCGCATTCGTAAGCCTGAAGAAATTGAAGAGTTGCTTGATATTCCTGTAATTGGCAGAATTCCGGTAATTAAATAAGGGGGTGGCGCATATGGCAAAGAAAAAGAAAAAGGCAGCATCAAATACGCTTGAAATTCAAAATGCTGCGAAAACCATGTTGGCAAATATTCGCTTTGCTTCGGTGGATAGCCCTATGCAAAGCATTGTTATTACGTCTTCCGTTCCTAATGAAGGGAAAACTACAACAACTATTGAGTTAGCTAAAGCAATTGCTAGTTCAGGCAATAGCGTTTTGCTGGTAGAAGCGGATATGCGCCGCCGTAGTGCGGCCTCCGCATTAGGGGTTCGTGCTAGCCATGGTGCCTATGCGGTAATGGCAAATCAGATAACCTTACAAGAGGCAGTAGTTTCTGCGGGCGTTCCAAACTTTTACTTCTTGGACACGGAGCCTAATATCCCGAATCCAGCAGATATTTTGTCATCCCGAGCTTATGTTCGCTTGGTTGATGAAGCTTGTGATGCATATGATTATGTGCTGTTTGACACGCCACCAGTTGGTACGTTTGTAGATGCTGCTATTCTTTCCCGTTTAGTGGATGGTGTGGTTCTGGTTGTAAAAATTGGCGGCGCAAAGCGCGATGAAATTGTTGCTGCGTATGATCAGCTAAACAAGGCAGAAGCTCATATTATTGGTGCTTGTGCTACCTTCTGCGAAGGTACGGGTTCTGAATATTATTACGCTTACTACAATAAGGACAACCAACGGGTGGATCCTGAAAAGGAAGCAAGTCGTGCTAAAAAGAAAGGTGGTTTTACACCGCCTCCTGCAACGCCGGCTATTCCACGTGGTGTTAATAAATCGGTACCAGTAAGGGGGGCAAAGCCTGGCGGAACAGGCTCTAGTACGGCGGTTCCTGCGCATAATCAAGCTCCGAAGCAGGCGAAGCAAGCTGAACCCCAACAAAACATTTCAAATAGCCAGTCTTGGAAACGCTCTGCTGTGCAGGCAGGCGTTCAACAAGTGCGCCGATCTAATACTCCGCGGGTTGATCGCAGTCAAAGGAAGCATTAATCCATGAGGGATGTGCACTGCCACATATTACCTGGAGTAGACGATGGCTCCCGTTCCATGGAAGAATCCCTTGAAATGGTGCAAGCTGCTATGCGTGCAGGGGTAACTTCGTTTGTATGTACACCTCACTGTAGGGATCCTTGGTTTGATTACGATGCTATGTGGGACGCCTTTTATGCCCTGCAGGCTGAAGTTAGCAAGATCCGTATGGCTCCTAAAATGACTATGGGCTTTGAAGTTAATTACAAAAAGCTAATGGAGCTGGGAATGGATTGGGCTGACTACTTGGGCTTTGAAACAGGGGAGTTTTTACTTGAGCTTCCCACCCGTACGTTGCCGGGGGACTGGGAGCGTATTGTGTTTCAGTTGCAAGGTAAAGGTTATACGGTAATAATTGCTCATCCGGAGCGCTATGCGCCCGTTCAAAACAATATTGATGTAGTGCGTCAGTTTATTGGTGCAGGCTGCAAAATACAGGTTTCAGCAGACTTTATGAATGAAAGTTCATTTAGTCCCATTAAGAAAACCGCAAAGCGTCTGTTTGATGAGGGATTGGTTAACTTTATTGCGAGTGATGCTCATGGTCCATTAGCTTATGAGCAATTGTGGCACGCCCGTAAAGAATACTTTGCGAAAGGTGCTCATGCGCGAATGTAGGTTGTTGGGGGCTTATAAACTGGGTACGTAATTACACAAAGGCAAAGAGAAGAAACGGAGAACTTAATACTTATTTAACCAAAATTTACTATGTTTGCAGCTATAAATAATTTGATGCATATATAACATGTTTTGTTCCTAAGCTGTTTAATTGTACTAGCTGAACAGCTTAAATAGGTAACGCGTTTGGAACAACAGAAGCGAAACCGTTTGAATAAAAGCAGAACCTGTCCTAACCATAGGTCATGGAAGTTGAGTTAGGGTCTGCTTTTATTCAAGCCGTTTCATTAAGGACCAAGGCTTGCAATGGTGTACTTACTGGTTTTATACGGGTGGGTACGCAAACGACATATCTTTGAATGTGCTAAATCGTCGCTGGGTGCGCGTTTGGTTACAGCTAAGAGTTTGAATGAAATGTTTGTTTTGAAGGATTAGCTTCCTATGGCGAAGCTATGCACTTTTGCTGCGCCGTGAGCTTACCTTCGAAAGAAAGGTGGCACGCGTGTGGTACGTAGTCCAGGTTGTTGGTGGGCAAGAGCATGCCGTTATTGAGCAAATAGAAAAACTTGTAAGTTCAACAACATATAAAAGTTGTTTTATACCTCAGTACGAAGTTAAAAAGCGCTATAGCGGGGTGTGGAAGTACCGCCAGGAAGTGTTATTTCCTGGGTATGTTTTTGTGGATACAAAAACTCCTGACAAATTTAGAAAACAGCTTAACAAAGTAAGTCGCATGACTAAGCTGCTGCATGACGGAAACGAACATTTTATTCCTTTAGCTGATGATGAAAAAACAATTATTAGTGCATTCATTGGTGACACTGATCACGTCATGAAAATGTCCGAAGGCATCATTAACGGTGATGAAGTTGTCATATTAAAAGGTCCTTTAATGAACCATTTGGGTTTGGTTAAAAAAATAGATAGACATAAGCGTCTTGCCTACTTGGAATTACAAATGTGTGGGCGCCCAGTAACCATTAAAGCTGGATTAGAAATTGTCAAAAAATACTGAACAAAAAAATAATGAAACTAGAATTAATTTAGACACTGTTCACAAGGATAGTGCTAATCAGCTTGATGGCGAAAAGCATGCTCCAGTAGAGGAACTAATAAAGCGCGCAGGTCTTGAACCCACGCTTGAAAATGCCCAGGCTATTTATGCACTAACCAATACTCCAGAGTATCTACTATCGGGGCTTAATTTTGAAGGTCATCATCTTTACCGTTTTTCTAAACGAGTTTTTGATGTAGCTGCGAGCGTACTGGGCATGTGTCTTCTTTCATGGCTAATTCTTGGTACTGCGGTTGCCGTAAAAGTTACGAGTCCTGGGCCAATTATTTTTAAGCAGCAGCGTGTTGGAAAAAACAAAAAGCTTTTTAATATTTATAAATTCCGTACCATGCGCATAGATACTCCAAATTTACCCAGCCATATGATTGATGCCAATGATTGGCTGACTCCTATTGGTGCAATAATGCGCCGCTTGAGCCTAGACGAGTTACCTCAACTTTGGAATATCCTAAAAGGAGATATGAGCGCAGTTGGCCCTAGACCTGCCTTGTGGTCTCAGTTTGATTTAGTGGCAGAGCGGGATTTATATGGTGCAAATAATGTTCGCCCAGGATTAACGGGGTGGGCACAAATAAATGGGCGCGATGAGCTTTCCATCAAATCCAAAGCAATGCGTGATGGCGAATATGTTGCAAAACGTGGTGTTTTGTTTGACTTACGTTGCTTCTTTGGAACTTTTGCGAAGTTGTTTACTGGGGCTGGTGTTGTTGAAAAAACGGTTCCAGAACCATCTTTGGACAATAAAGATATGACCTCTGACTTTGCAGCAAATGATCCACGGAATCAACAATCAGTGGACAATGGAGAAAAGGAAGGCGTTGTTGCGTGAGCGAATTGCAAAACACGCCGGTAATTAAGCAAGATCAAACTATGCGTACATTAATAATTGGCGTTGGGGAAACCGGTTGTATGACCATTGAACGGATGAGCTCTGGCAAGTCTGATATGCCTGGTAACCCGATAGTTGCCGTGGATGATGATCCGCAAAAGTTAGAAAAAGAATTTGAGGGAATTACCGTAAAGGGAACTTGTGATGATATTCCAAAATTGGTAGACGAATTCGATATTAGTCAGATTGTTTTTGCAATTCCTTCCGCAACGCGTGAACAACGCGCAAGAATCTATGATATTTGTTTAAAAACTAATGTACGAGTTTTAGCGGTTCCGCCATCGCTTTTAGGTACACCAGTAAAGACGATAAAAAAAGTTCCTATAAAACAAGTAGGCGCTACGGAGCTTTTAAGTCGTCCAGAAATTATGTTGGATACGGAAGAAGCAATTGGCATTATCAAGGGTAAGACTGTTTTAGTTACAGGTGGCGGCGGGTCTATTGGCTCTGAGATTTGTAGACAAATTGCTTCAATGGAACCAAATAAAGTAATTATTTTTGATATTTATGAAAATACCGCCTATGAACTTTACCGAGAGTTGCTTAATGAATACGGCGACGAAGCTAAGGATCGTTTTGTGGTTGAAATTGGTTCTGTTCGCGATTCCGAGCGTTTGTGGGAATTGTTTGATGCGTATTCACCGCAGGTAATTTTTCATGCAGCAGCACACAAGCATGTGCCTTTAATGGAGCATAATCCACGTGAAGCGGTACTTAATAATGTGTTTGGTACGTTGAATGTTGTGAAGCTTGCAATTGAGTGGGACGTAGAGCGGTTTGTTTTAATTTCGACCGATAAAGCCGTTAATCCTACCAATGTTATGGGCGCTACCAAGCGTATGTGTGAAATGATTATGCAGCGCTATGCCAAGGTTTCACCAACTATTTTTACTGCGGTACGTTTTGGTAACGTACTTGGAAGCCATGGTTCGGTAATTCCTCTTTTTAAGGCGCAGATTGCTAAGGGTGGTCCTGTTACTGTTACTCATAAAGATGTCACCCGCTATTTTATGACTATTCCTGAAGCATCGCGTTTAGTTATTCAGGCGGCAGCACTTGCTAAAGGTGGAGAAATCTTTGTACTTGATATGGGAGAGCCTGTACGTATATATGATTTAGCAGAAAAGCTTATTCGCCTTTCAGGTTTTGAACCGGGCAAAGATATTAAAATTGAGATTACAGGGCTCCGTCCTGGAGAGAAACTTTATGAAGAGCTTCTTATGGATGATGAAGGGGTTATTCCGACAGAGCATAAAGATATTACGGTATCTACGGCTAAGCCTCCAACACCAGAAGAAGTGGATGAAAAGATAAAGAAACTGGCAAAGGTAGTCCATGAAAGCACTGGATGTATTAAGAAGTGCATAGCAGAGGTAGTAGACACTTATCAACCAGGGGCTTGTAAGTAGTGAAACGTGTACTAATAACAGGCGCTGGAAGCTATGTAGGTACCCACGTAATGCGGCGTTTGCAAGAAGAGCCCGACAAATTCGAAGTACAAGAGCTAAGTGTTAAAGACGATAGCTGGAAGACCTTCGACTTTTCTATTTTTGATGTGGTGTATCACGTTGCTGGCATTGCGCATGTATCAACAGATCCTTCAATGGAGTCTTTGTACATGCAAGTAAATCGTGATTTAACTATTGAGGTTGCGAAGCATGCAAAGGCTGCAGGCATAAAACAATTTATTTTTATGAGTTCTGCAATTGTCTATGGTGATTCGGTACCTGCTGGAACAGGTAAGCCAATAACCTTAGAAACTAAACCAAACCCTGCAAACTTCTACGGACGAAGCAAATTGGAAGCCGAAGAAGGTTTGCAGGATTTAGAAGATGAAAGCTTCAAGGTGTCAATTGTACGAGCTCCTATGATTTTTGGTGCGCATGCAAAAGGAAACTTTCCAACTCTTGTTTCCATAGCGCGGAAGCTACCATTTTTTCCTGATATCAAGAACAAGCGTTCAATGATTTATGTAGGGAATTTAGCTGAGTCTATTACAGGCCTTATTGTTGCTGAGTCAGATGGTGTGTTTTTACCTCAAGAAGAAATGCAAATTTGTACTTCTAGTCTAGTTAACCAAGTTGCACTCATTAGCGGTAAGCACATGCTTCTCACAAAGGCATTTAACCCCATTATTAAAGGTCCCCTAAAAGCAAACAATTATGTAATCAAGGCCTTTGGGGATATGTACTACGACTTAACTGCCAGCGAAATCGGTTTTAACTACAGGCGCTATACAACCAAAGAAGCGCTTGAGCAAATAGCTCAAGAAGAAGGTTGGGCTGCATGAAGGTAATTATAGTTTGTGAAAACTATTATCCTTCGCTTGATGCGACTTCGAAACGTATGCGAACTTTTGCTGAAGGATTAATTTCAAAAGGCCATGATGTTCAAGTATTGGCATCAGAAACCTCTTTGGTAGATAAGCCTGAAGATTTTCAATCACCAGCGTATGTGATCTACTATTCTGTATTTGGAAACCAAGGAGAGCATAATCCGATTCGTAGACTCCTTAATAACGCCTCGGGTGTAGTTAATTCATGTAGAAAATCAAAACAAATTGATAATTGCGATGTAGTTATATGCACTTCACCCCCGTTGTTCCTTTCGCTGGCAGCTATGAAGATAGCGAAGAAAAAGAAAGCCAAATATGTATTTGATATTCGTGATGTCTGGCCAGATATCGCTTACGAAATGGGCAGTTTTTCTAAAGGGAGCATCTACGGAAAAGTATTTTCTTGGATTGCTAACCGGTCTTATAAAAACGCTGATCTTATTACTGTGGTCTCACCAAGCAAGCTGTCAAAGGTTAGCGAAAAGCTGGATTCAAGCCAACAGGATAAACTTGTTCTCATTGATAACGGGCTAGATCTTAACTTTCTTAAAAATGCTGATTCGGAAACTTGCTTAGAAAAATATAATTTAATCGCAGATCCTCCCTGTGTATATATTGGAAAATTGGGATTTGCTCAGGGATTAGATGTTGTTCTTGATGTTGCAAAACAACGACGTGATAAACGATTTTTACTGTTTGGTAGTGGGGCTGAAGAAGAATTACTCCAAAAAATAATTCTAAAAGAAAATTTATCTAATGTTTTTCTTTGTGGACGGATTAGTGAGGGCGAAGCAAAAACAGTTCTAACGCATGCCTTGTGCGCTATTGTGCCACTGAAATCATCGTCTATGAAAGACAGCGTTCCAACAAAGTTATATGAGTCTCTTGGCTGTGGGTGCCCCACATTATTGATAGCGCAAGGTGATTCAGTCGATGTGCTGCAGGAAAGTAATTTGGGGTATTCAGCACCTCCGGAAGATTTTAAGGCAGTGTTGGATGCCTTCGATAGAGTGATCAACACTGAGTGGTCGCCAGCCCAAAGAAAAAATGCATCAGAGCGCATAATGCGAAACCATTCGCGTCAAGCATCTGCGCTTCGCTTAGAAGAAATACTTGTATCAAAGTTTGATGACTGATAGATCGCTTATACAAAAAGTACGTCTATATTTCTTTACGATCCAACGGATGAAGCCGAGCATGCTTATTTCTCGCTTACGTGGACAACGTCAAGTTCCTGAGCGCATATTGAGCGGTGATCACAATATACAAATGCCTCAGATAGCGATTCCTGAACTCGATCTTGATGAGCGCTATCTTAGGCGCTTTGATACGGAGTCTTTGCTTACTGGAGATTTCTTCTTATTGCTTAATGAGCGTCATAAGGTTGATCTGAATAGCTGGAGTGTCTCTGAGGCATCACACTTATGGAACTTCAATCTGCATTATTTTGAGTGGGGAATTGCTTTAGCAGCGCGTTGGCGAAAAACCAAAGACGATAGATATCTAGATTGTTACAAGTATTTCGTTTATTCCTGGTTAAAGGCTTGTCCTTATATGCAAGGAGATGCTTGGCATCCTTATACGATATCGCTCAGATTAGTGAATTGGCTAATAGCTGCCGACTTGTTTGATGGAAGACTTCAAGAAGATGGTGAGTTCTTTTCCAAAATGAGAGAAAGCATGTATCTCCAATATCGACATCTACTTCTTAACCAGGAAACACATTTACGAGCCAATCATTGGTGGGAAAATTTAAAGACGCTTGTTATAGCGGCTGCAGTGTTTGGAGAGCAGGATGTTCTTGTAAAAATTTCATCAAGTTTAGAAGAGCAGCTTGACGAACAGATTCTTCCAGACGGTGTACATTTCGAGTGCAGCCTTATGTATCATAAGCTTGTGCTCGAAGGGATGCTTCGTGTTCAGCTAACTTCCAATGAACTTGCTATTAAACTGCCTAATAATTTCAAACCCAAGCTTAAGTCTATGCTTGATGCTATGGCCTCCCTCGAGCGCGGCATGGGAAAAACACCTTTCTTCAACGACTCCGCCGATGGTGTTGCCAAGGAATGTGTCCCTCTTGTTGCTGCATGTGAGCGTTTGCTCGGCATGAAAGCTGACGAGACAAAGACAGCTTTCCCTGATGCGGGTTACTACAAACTCTACGATGGTGATATTGCCCTGATGATTGATGCTGGTGAGCCAGGACCTACTTATATGCTAGGGCATGCCCATTGCGATTGTCTTTCCTTTGAGCTTTCATGCAACAACAGACCTGTCATTGTTAATTCTGGCACCTACGCCTACCAGAGCGGGCTGCGTTCTTGCTTCCGTTCCACCGCTGCACACAACACTTGCATGATGGACGGCGAGGAACAGCTAGAGTGCTGGGGCGAGCATCGGGTCGCAAGGAGTATTTCAAATGCTGGCATTAGACGGCTGAATAAAACTCACATTATTGCTAAATGCAGAACATTTAAAGGGTGTAATTATCAGAGAGAACTTTCCCTCAATAAAGACATTCTAGAAGTGCGAGATTGTGTCAATAATGCTAATGGTCTACTAGTTGCGTTTGTCCATTTTGCTCCAGGTTTTTCGATTCGCAGAAGAAAAGATTCAGCTTTAGTAACAGACAACAAAATCTCGCTAGTTTTTAGAAGCAAAAATCAAATCGATAGTGGCATCTACAGCTATTCGCCAGAATTTGGAGTAATTGACAAAGTTGCTGAATTAGTGCAGATCTCCACCAAAAAAGATGTTCTCACTTATTCAATAGAGATAAATAAAGAGGAAAGTGCAGTTAATAATGATTAACGTAATTGGACTAGGCTATATCGGTCTTCCTACCGCGCTTATGTTCGCGACCCATGGGGTAGAGGTAGTGGGGACTGACCTTAACAAGGAGCTCGTTGAGACCCTGCAGGCAGGCAAGACCACTTTTAAAGAAGAAGGCTTAGATGATCTTTTCAATGATGCCTTAAAGGCGGGCATTACGTTCACTGCTGAATACCAGCCAACCGATACCTATATTGTCTCCGTTCCAACCCCTTACGATAAAGCCTCGAAGAAGATCGATCCAACCTATGTAGTAAGTGCGGTAGAGCAAGTGCTCGAAGTTGCCCCGTTCGGGGCGGCAGTCGTAATTGAGTCTACGGTGTCCCCGGGAACCATTGATAAATATGTACGTCCTTTAGTTGAGGCAAAGGGCCTTACTGCAGGTATTGATATTCATCTGGTGCATGCTCCTGAGCGTATCATTCCCGGGAACATGGTCTCCGAGCTTACGCACAACAACCGCACCATAGGGGCAGACGATGAAGAGATCGGCGAGCGCATACGACAACTCTACTCCTCGTTTTGCCAAGGCGAGATCGCGGTTACCAGCATCCGCACGGCTGAGATGACCAAGGTAGTGGAAAACACCTTCCGTGATATCAACATCGCCTTTGCCAACGAGCTTGCAAAGATCTGCCGAAGCGATGATATGGACGTCTACGAGATCATCCGCATCGCCAACATGCACCCTCGGGTGAATATCCTATCTCCCGGTCCCGGTGTAGGAGGTCACTGCATCAGCGTCGATCCATGGTTTTTGGTAGGGGACTATCCTGGTCTTTCCAACATTATCCTGGCAGCTCGACGCATCAACGACTCTATGCCGAAGTTCGTACTTAAGCGCATCCGTACCATCATGGAAGAGAACGGGCTTGCTGATCCTGCCAAGGTAGGGATCTATGGCCTTACCTACAAGGAGAATGTTGATGATGTGCGCGAGAGCCCCACGCTTCA
The DNA here is from genome assembly GCA_900556585.1 of uncultured Eggerthella sp. GTDB lineage: Bacteria > Actinomycetota > Coriobacteriia > Coriobacteriales > Eggerthellaceae > Anaerotardibacter. Next base: position 25,744 of record USPD01000009.1, on the reverse strand, counting down.
AATGCTCGATCGTATGAAGACCCACCTATCAGTGGGAGCGGTACGGGTGTATGACCCCTGGGTGGAAGAAGACATTGTTCCCAACCAAGTGCACTCTTGGGATAAGTTCATAGAAGGGCTTGATCTGGTGGTTATCATGGTTGGTCATGATGACATCAAAAACAAGCTCGATCAGCTAGAAAACGTCCTTGTGCTTGATACCCGCAATATCTGCGGTAAGGCAGATAACATTTACAAGCTGTAATTACTTCATCTCTTTTGCATAGCACCATGAAAAAGAAAATAGTTGTTGTCTTTGGTACTCGACCTGAGGCTATAAAGATGTGTCCTTTGGTCAATGAACTCAAGGCTCACCCCAAAGATTTTAAGACCATTGTTTGTGTCACGGGTCAGCACCGAGAGATGCTCGATCAGGTACTTGAGGTCTTTGACGTCGTACCTGAATATGACCTTTCTATCATGAAACCAGGACAGACGCTTTTTGATGTAACGAGTGAGGTATTGCTTAACATTAAAGCGGTTCTGGAAAAAGAAAAACCCGATGTAGTGCTTGTTCATGGGGATACGACAACCTCATTTGCAGCTGCCCTAGCTGCCTTCTACTTGCAGATCCCTCTAGGGCATGTGGAGGCAGGGTTGCGTACCCATAATATGTATTCGCCCTGGCCTGAGGAGTTCAACCGTCAAGCGGTGGACCTTATCTGCGAGTACTACTTTGCTCCTACCGAGAAAAGTAAGCAAAATCTTCTTACTGAAGGAAAGCCGAAAGAGAAGATTTATGTTACGGGCAATACGGGAATCGATGCCCTAAAGACCACCGTGCGAGATAACTACATTCACCCTGAGCTTGAATGGGCGCATGGTTCTAGGCTCATCCTTATTACCGCGCATCGCAGAGAGAATTTAGGTGAGCCCATGCACAAGATGTTTCGGGCTATCAGGCGGGTTATGGAAGAGCATCCCGATACAAAGGCGATTTATCCCATTCATATGAATCCAAAGGTAAGAGAAGCAGCTCATACTGAACTCGATGGGTTTGAGAGACTCCGCATCATAGATCCATTGGAAGTCATAGACTTCCACAACTTCATGGCTAGAAGTTATCTGATTCTGACCGACTCTGGCGGCATCCAAGAAGAGGCACCATCTCTTGGAAAACCAGTGCTTGTTATGCGAGACACAACCGAGCGCCCTGAAGGAGTAGAGGCAGGAACCTTGAAACTGGTGGGGACTGATGAAGAGGCTATCTATCAAGAGTTCTCTCGACTATTGACTGACAAACAGGAATATAAATCTATGTCCCATGCTTCTAACCCGTATGGGGATGGAAGTGCGAGTAGGCGGATCGTTAATATCCTGGCACGAGAGGGCTCCTTCTAGTGCCGAAACTCCACCATGTATATGGAAGGCTGAGAGATTGCTATTCCTGCTTTCTCGATCGCTGAAAAAGCAAGCTTAATTTGATGAAACCACAAAAGATTACATACATTGGCAGTTTTCCGCCTCCGTATGGCGGCGTAACGGTGAAGAACGCCCTTTTATGCAGGCACCTTGCAAAAAGACTGAAAGTGGAAAAGTTAGACCTCACTCAGTCCAAGAGGCTTACTTTTCATGTCATATGTTGTCTATTGCACGCAGTTCTGTCTCGCAATGGTTCGCTTGTGCTTGGCGTTTCGGGTAAATGGCGTTTCAGGCTGACGTGCATACTCTACTACTTCAACAGAACGAAAATGCGGCAATCTCTTTTGGTGGTCATGGGAGGCGATACTCCCAAAGACGCAGCGTATGTGAAAAGGATGAACGAGTATCGACGTGTGTATGTAGAAACAGAAGGCATGAAGCAATCGCTTGAGCAGATAGGGGCTAATAACGTTGCCATATATCCGAATTGTCGCGAGCGGCCCGCTGAGTTTGACGAGGTAGCCGGCAAAGAATTCATGCTTACTAAGCCCGTGGATGACTCGATAAAAGTGATTAAGTAAGAGCCGTAATCGCATGTGCTCGACCAGTCCGAAAGGCACTTGTCTAGCGGCAAAGTTGCTTTACTGATATCAAGGAAGGAAAAATGACGATGCCACTAATAGACGTTTACAACCATCTTCCTGTATTTGCCCAGAATATCGCCTTTTCTATAGCCGGTGCAAACATCCAAAGAACCCGCTATGGCGCAGGGTTCCACCGCATGCTAGAAGAATTCGAATCGCATAAGAATTGGAGCCAGGACCAGCTCTATGAATGGCGTGACGAGCGTCTGAGGAAATTAATCGACCATGCTTATCGCACAGTTCCGTATTACCGCAATCTAATGAATGAAGGCGGGGTTAATCCACAATCAATTAAGTCCGCTGAAGATCTAACCAGGCTACCGATTCTAACAAAGGACATGGTCAAAGCAAATCCTTCGTCTTTTGTGTCCAGCAAAGCAAAAGACATGAAAATCCTCCATGTGCACACAAGCGGAACCACGGGGTCAGGCTTTCAATTTGCCAGCACTCTTGAGTGCCAACAGGCTCAGTTCGCATGTTTCTGGCGATTTTATAGACAGCACGGCTTGGAAATCGGTACGTGGCAGGCTCAATTTTCATCCCGTAATGTTGTGCCAAAACGGACAATCAAACCGCCCTTTTGGCGTATAGACAAGCCTGGCAAGCGCTATTACATGAGCGCCTTTCATGAAAGCCCGGAAAATCTCAAGTGGTATTACGAGATTGTTTCTGAGCAGCGGTTTGAGTGGATTAGCGGGTACCCGTCGCTCATGACGCTGCTGGCGCAATGGATGAACGAACGTGGCTTGAAGTTTGACTTTGTCAAGGCCGTTACTTGCGGAGCGGAAAACTTACTTGAACACCAAGCGAGCGCGATAAAGCGAGCTTTCGGCGTGCGACCCGTGCAAGCCTATGGCCAAACTGAAAACGTAGCGATTTTCTCAGAGCAGCCGGACGGAAAAATTCTCGTAGACGAGGATTTCTCCGTTGTAGAGTTCCTTCCCATTGAGGGTATCAAAGAATCGTTAGTCATTGGAACGTGCCTCTATAATTACGCTACCCCTCTCATTCGATACTGTACGAAGGACATTGCGAGTGTTTCTAATGCTGATGGGCAGCGCAGAGAGGTTCTTTCGCTCGACGGCAGGAGCGAAGACTACCTCGTAATGCCGGATGGTACGAAAATAGGAAAACTTGATCACGTTTTCAAGGACACTCCCAATTTCAAAGAAGCGCAAATTTACCAGCATGAAGATTACTCAGTTTCTCTCCGTGTCGTAGGAGACCCGCATTCATGTATCGAGGATGAGAAGGTTGCCCTGAAGGCATTCAGGGGTTCAGTCGGCGCCGCAGTACCCGTAGAGTTTGAGTACGTCCCTGCACTTGAGCGTACGAACTCGGCAAAATTGCGATTCGTTGTATCGGAGGTTGAGCATGGAGCTTAATCGGTTCACTTTTCAATGTGTCTTCTTTTCGAGAATTAGCCTAGAAAAAGGGGCAGACGTGGTTCTCGAAGTTGCCAGTAGGCTTCCCGATGTCGGGTTTTCGTTCTACGGGCAGGTCGACAAAGCGTTTAAGAGCTATTTTCAAACCCAATGCGCGGCTTTGCACAATGTTAGCTACAAGGGCGTTTTTGATTCTGTCGAGGAAGACCCGGTGATGGAGCTCGCAAAGTACGACCTCCATTTGTTCCCAACGCGCTGGCCGCACGAGGGCATTCCAGGGGTGCTAGTCGAAACGAAGATCGCTGCCGTTCCCAGCATTGTAAGCGACATCTGCTACAACGCAGAAATAGTTCGTGACGGTGAAGAGGGGGTTGTGCTGAAGGAGTGTTCCGCTGACGAACTGGCGAAAGCCATTGACCGCCTCAGGAAAGGCTCTTCTCTTCTTCAAAAGTTGAAAAGGGGTGCGCTGAAGTCTTCGGAAAGATATTACATCGACCGTTACATCGACGCGATTGTTGCTGATTTATCCAGATAGGAAGGGAGACGAATGAGTCATCGGTTCAATGCAATCAACAAATACAGAAGAGCAAATTGGCTTCACAAGCATGGCCTTCGCCCATTGGCCCGTTTATGCGAGATGTGGATTTACCTCATTCATAATAGTTTCATTCCGTCAGAATGCGAAATTGGCGAAGGGACGATGTTTGGATACAAGGGAATCGGTGTCGTAATTCACAAACGCGCGAAAATCGGCAGGGACTGCGTTATCGCCCAAGGCGTAACTGTTGGAGGACGAAGCGGGCACTACGATGTGCCCGTTATAGGCGACAACTGTTATCTCGGTGCAGGCTCTAAAATTCTCGGACCAATAACCCTAGGGGATAACGTTGTAGTAGGAGCGAATGCAGTAATGCTGTCCGACGCTCCTGATAATTCTGTATGGGCCGGTGTCCCCGCGCGATGCATTCGAGAAAACAGCGAGAGCTAGACTCGCCTTTTGTCGGCAGAACACCCGTCGAATAATTCGGAGTGCATAGATCCATCTCCAATCTGCTGGTTACAAAAATGACTTTCAAACCGGAAGGACAACCATGATACCCAAGAAGATACATTATTGCTGGTTCGGGCGAGGCAAGATGCCTGATTTAGCCTTGCGGTGCATCGAAAGCTGGCAAAAAGTGTTGCCAGCTTTCGAAATCATTCGATGGGACGAAGATTCGTTTGACGTCACTTCCAATGAGTACGTGCGCGAAGCATATGAAGCCAGGCAGTTCGCTTTCGTTACTGATTACGTTCGGCTGTATGCCATGTACACACAAGGTGGTGTATATATGGACACCGATGTCGAAGTTCTGAGACCGCTCGATCCCTACCTTGAGTGCGAGGCATTTTCCGGATTCGAGAACGTTCATTCCATCCCAACTGGAATCATGGCTAGCGAAAAAGGATTTGCTGGATTTGGTGATCTTTTGAGTTCCTACAAGGATAGACGATTCGTTATGGAGGACGGGTCTTTCGACGTGACGACAAACGTCGAGATGATAACGGACTACTATCTCAAGCGAGGACTCGTTCGCGACAACACATTTCAAGTTGTTGATGGGTTCACGCTGTACCCAAACATTGTCTTTTGCCCATACAAGCACGAAATCGGGTCACGCTGGTTTAGGAAAGAAACGGTAACGATCCATCATAAAAGTGGCTCATGGCTCACTGATGAGCGACGGCGGCTGTGCGATGGCTCATTCGCTCCGCTTAGATTGAGCTTCAAGCGTGTCATGCTGAATGTTTTAGGCAAACAAGCTATGGACAAAATACTACTTGCGAGGTATAGAAGTGCTGAACGCCGTCAAAATAAGAAGGCCGAGTTTTAAATCGAACCGGAAGAGCGCGCCGCTCATTCTATGCACTGTTGTTCTCATGGTTCCTCTTGTTGGAGCTTTCCCGGGATTGGATACGATCGAGCTGTACGCATTCGGGTACCTGATTCCATCTCAAGTGGTTATCGTCGCTGTGGGAGCAATCTTGCTTGGAGCGGCGTACTTTGTTGCGCTTGGGGAAGGAGCATCTGGCGTACGGCATATTGTGCTGCCAATACTGACATTGTTTGGCTGTATGGTGCTATGGGGACTGATTTGCGCATGGGTTTCAGGAAGGGTTATTCAGAGAGTACCGATGCAGGCTCTTTGGATGGTTTCCCCGCTTTTGTTTGCTGGGTTTCTCGTAGGCGTTGCCAAGAAGCGTGGTATCCGATTCTCGGGACTCATCGAAATCGTGGTAGTCGCTGCAGCTTTGTTCTCATGTGTTCTTGTCGTGTACAACTTTGCTGCTTATGGTATTAGCCTTGCTAATGGACGTCTTTACTGCCCGGGCCTTGGGTCAGTGGCTCTAGGCTACGCAAACGCCCTTGTCATCGCACTTGCAGTCAGTCGTAAGGGGGCAAACACGCTTATACCAAAATCTCTTTTACTTTTTTCGGTCGTTGTCTTGCTCGCTTCCACTCTCCTTACCGGCTCTAGGGGAGGCATGTATCCAGCCTTGGCTCTCTCGCTAATCTACTTCCTGCCCACTAAAAACGCGGCGGCAACGATACTGCTTGTTCTTGGAGCAATGATTGTTCTTTTGGCCTTTAATCCCGTTGAGGCATTTCTGTCTGGAAGAGCAGGCAATCTACAGTCTGAGCGTTATGCAACCTGGGAAGCCTCTTATGCGGTGTTCCGAGACGGGTCGCCGCTGGAACAGCTTTTCGGCTATGGCCTCGGAAACGTGTTCCCTTTTCAGGACTGGTATACAGGACTCAACACTGGTGTTATTGAACGTGCATATACCGATGGGGTATGGAACTCTTTCTCATTTCAGGGACATGCGATGCTGGTAGAGCCGCACAACACTTACATTTGGCTTCTGTTGGAGGGCGGAGTTATTTCCGTAATAGGGTTTGTAATATGCCTTATTGTTCCTCTCTTGTCTCTCGGATCGTCAAAAGGGCTCCCGAAGCTTCGCTATGGAGTCGTGGTTGCGACTTTCATGGTTCTAGGGGTTTTCGATGCCATCGTTATCGCAAACGTAGCGTCGGCATTCTGGTGGGGCGTGCTGCTCATTGCTTTCGAAGCATCTGTTGAGTCAGAGGGGGAATCGGCTTGAGAATCGCATTGAGCAAGAAGGACATCGCCTGGAATTACATCGGGCTCGTCTTCCGCCTCGGCGTGAACTTCTTCTTACTGCCGTTCCTTCTCCGTTTTCTTGGCGACGACGAGCTCGGGCTCTGGTACGTCTTCATTGCGGTCGGAAGCGTCGCCTCTCTGCTCCAGCTTGGTTTTGCTCCTGCCGTAGCTCGGAATTTCGCCTACTGCCTGTCCGGGGCAAAGGACCTGACAAGAAACGGAATCTTGGAGTCCGACGGCGACGGGGATGTCAGCTGGGGGCTTTTCGCGAACGTGTTCTTCGTTTCGAGGAGGATCTACGCCCTGATTTCCGGGATAGCGCTTGTCGCTCTGGTGACGCTGGGGGCGCTCTATGTTTCCAGCGTATCGGGTGAGGCGGTGGCTTATGCCGAGCCGATATGGCTTCTGTACGCCGTCGGGGTGTTCTTCAACTTGTTCTTCACCTACTTCGAGTCGGCTTTGCGAGGGATGGGGCGTTTCGCTGAGATCAACAAGTCGCTCGTGCTCTCCGTGCTCTGCCAGCTGGCTCTGTCGGGGGCGATGCTCTGGTGCGGGTTCGGGCTCGTCGGCCCTGTCGTTGGCTACGTCGCGCAGGGGGTCGCCTACCGCCTCCTCTGCTCCCATTACTTCTGGGGCTTCCGCGAAGTGTCGGAGAACCTGGGCGGGGGCGGCATGAGGCGTCTTCGCGACGCGGCTTGGCAGAGGCGCCTCTACAAGGCGATCTCGCCGAACGCGTACAAGGACGGGCTCGTCATGCTCTCCAACTACCTTGTCTCCCAGTCGAACACGCTGATATGCGCGTCCTTCCTCTCCCTCGCCGACACGGGGACTTACTCCCTCGCGACGCAGCTCGTGAACGCGGTCGCCAACTTCGCCTCGGTCTATGCGAACTCCGTCCACCCCTCCCTCCAGTCTGCCTTCGCCTCCGGCGATGCCGAGCGCGAAAGGGAGCTCGTGGCGAAGTCGAGCGCGGCATACCTTGCTCTGTACGTCGTCTGTGGCGCCGGCATCTGCCTCGTCGTCATGCCCTTGGTCGTGTTGATCAGGCCGAGCTACTCCCTGCCGCTTCCGGTGCTCGTCCTCATGCTGGTCCACTACCTGTTCTGGAAGCAGTCGACGAACTTCGCGGCCTTCGTCTCGAATCGAAACGAGGTTCCCTATATCAAGGCGTTCATCGCCTTCGCGGTTGCCGGTACGGCGTTGTCGGCCGCTTTCAGCGCACTCGGGCTTGGAGTCTGGGGGCTTATCGTCGGGCAGCTTGCCTCGCAGATGGTCTTCAACAACTGGTACTGGGTTCTCTACGTGTGCCGGTGGTTCGACTGCAGTTACGTCGCTCTCCTGCGTGAGGGCCTCGGGTCGTTGTCGAGACGATCATAAAAACGAGTTCAATTCGAGTGTCGTTGCATATACGCAAGGAGTCATTATGAGATTAATATCACTATGGATTTCAAGTTTTAGAAGAGCCACGGAACGTGGGGGACGATAGCACAATGCCTTGCTCGATAACAAAACGAGCTGCCTTTCCCGTTCTGGACTATGTGAAACTGATTATGGCGCTTGTCGTCGTGGAGATTCACACTAAACCTCTCATGTCGCTAGGCAGCACGACCGTCAATTGCATCATCGACGGGCTCGATTGTGTCGCCGTGCCATTCTTCTTCATTGCGTCGGGATTCCTCTGCTTCAAAGGATTGGCTTCCAAGGACTTCTGTGAAGCTGAGTCTGCATCATCGCGGCGCGTGCGTTCGACGGTAAAGAAGCTGTTTCGACTTTATGCAACCTGGTTCTTCATCCTGTTGCCTTTGAACCTGGTTGGGGCGTTCGTTTCTCGTCAGAGCGCTGCAGGTTTCCTCGTGAGCGAATTAAGGGGTTTCCTATTGGTGGGGTCGGGTGTGTATTCATGGCCTCTCTGGTATCTGTTAGCGAGCGTAATCGGTTTCACTCTCGTCTACCTCATGCTGCGCAAGGAAGTTCGACCGGGATTGATTCTTGTAGTTTCGGCGATTACGATGTTAATCGGGTTTGCCATTTCCTGCCTTCACGAGTGGGAATGGACTCCTGATGCGGTTTCATCGATAATCGATGTCTACTATCTTGCATTCACCAATGTCCGCAACGGTGTGTTCGAGGGCTTTTTCTACATCGCCCTCGGAGCCTACTTGGGCATGCATTGGAACGTTGTTGCGGGCATACGACCCGCCGTCTCCGCCGCCATAGCTCTTGTAGGGGCGTTCGGGTGTATTGCTGTTTCCCACGACGCGCATCTTCCATTTTGCGTCGCTTTTGCTGTAGGCCTTTTCTTTCTTTCGGTGCACAAGGTTAAGAGCAAGTCATCGAATGCCGCGGTAGCGGCGCGCAATTCGAGCACAATCATCTACCTTGTTCACATGGTATTCGTGGTGGTGTGCGTCTACGGCATACTCGGATGGCAAGGAATCTGGTCTCCGACGGCTGATTACCCACATGCCTTCCTTTTCACTTTCGTTCTGGCTTGCTCGATTGGCGTAGCAGTATTCGTTGTACTCCTCTCTAAAAGGTGTCAAATGATTAAGAGACTATTTGGAATCTAGCTGGTCATTTCCTGCGAGCTGATGTTTGATGCTATTTTTCTCGATATTCGGATGGGTCTAACAACCCTGCTGCGACTTCAGCCATGTCCAGTTGCTTCTCCGCCGCCGTGTCCGTGAACTCCTTCCGATAGATACTCTGGTGTCACCCAGTGCTTTGTGATGTAACCCCAATCCACTATGAGAGCGGGTTGTTATAGGGCTACGAAGGGGCTTGTACTCCTTTTGTAGCCTGTCTAACAATCGATGTACTGACAGAGCAATCATTATGGCTGGTAGGAATGTTCTGCGCATCAGTTGGTTGGATCATATGTGGGCATAACCTCAGAAAACTGGGAGGTGTTGGTTGATTGTATAAAAGTGAAAAAATCAAAAGGGGAGGTAGTTTAAATACTGAATACTACGGAAAACCTCATGATTTCAAAAAGAGCCTCGTCGGTATATTAATGGCGAATATGACGCTGGTCTTGTGTGGTCAATTGGTCTAGAGAGAAGAGTCTCATCATGGAACCTTGTAAAGCTTATAAAGCTGTAGTTGCTTCAGTATTCAAATATCTCATAGTAGTTGTAGGGTACTGTTTGACGTTTATATGCGCATTAGACTTAGCCTACTTCTTTTGGAGTGACATAATAAATGATCTAATATCAAGCTTCGAATTTCCAATTCTTAATCAGCTTCAAGATGTTTTGTCTGTATGTGCTTCGTTGTTTTGGGTGTTCTTGCTCTTGGGCGCAATCTGTGTTTTGGTTTACTTTGTAACTGAAATGATGCGTAAAGGTAAAAGAAAAGAATTTGATTTTTCTGAGATTGTTGTTGCTAAGAAAAAGAAGAATTTTAAGAAACAATACTTGAGCTACGAAAGATCGTTTTTAAGGCTACTATCCAAACATCCTAAAGAATCTACGTATGCATCGATATTTGCAACCGCGATCTTAACTCCGCAATGCTTATTTCGCTACATTGATGAGAGGGTAGAAACATTTACCCGTTCAATTAGCATTACTACTAATATGGAAATTGCTCTTCCATATGCGCTGAGAGAAAAACCTTTTATTTTACCTCTTGTAATGTATCAGCGTGGTGATGTTCCTAATGCGATAGTCATCAAAGATGCATCAGGAGCAAGTATCTCAAGTTTGAACTATCAAGAATCAGTTGAATATACGTTATCTGTTTTGCAAAAGTACTGCCCGCCTTTAAGTAGCTTGCCTCTTATAAAAGAACGTCTAAGGACGTATTTGTTCTTTGGTGGGACTGTTGACTCTTTGGAGGCAATTAGAGACAGAGTAAAAGAGGCTAAAGAAATAGCAAAAGCGCTTGATTTAGAAATAAGCAAGAATTCGTCAGGGAAGAAAGATAATATAAAAATAGTAAGGCAGCTACTTATTAAACTTGCTCGTTCTTATCCAATTTGCATTAGGTGCGCTCCTGTTGAAAATGTATCAAACTCGCAAGTTCAAAATGATCGACCTTTAGAGTATATGTCTCAACAAACAAGATCTCTTTCAATTTCTTTTTCTCATCGTTTGTCACTTGTTCGAGTTAATTCATGCAAAAAACCTAAATTGCTTTCTCGGTTAGAGAGCTTCTTTATTCGCCGTCCTATGACAATTTATTACGATCTCGAAAATGCGGACAGGGGCCAAAGCTATCATCTGCAAATGAAAGGTCCTGATAATAGTTATTATTCTTTTGGTCGTTTGCAGAGAATAGGAGCTCAGGCGGCAAAAGCAACGGCGGATACGTTTGGGTTGCAAAGGCGCCTTGGTCAAAGACACGCAAGAATCGCTTCACAAAATGGAAGTGGCTTTAATAATTTGTCGTATATGTTTTGTTATTCCCAAAGAAGCATGACTTATCATCACATTGCACTGATTGTGTTGGTAACTGAACTTATAGCAGTTGTGATGATCTTTTCTTCTACAACGGGGGTAAATATTTTTGCAGATGGACTGAATATTGCTGAAGACAACCCACTCTATATTTTGATAGGCCAAATGGGGGTTATGAATTCGGCAGCAATAGTGAATTCAAGTGGTGAAAATGGAGCAGTAAGTGTAGTGGTTACGCTTGTGGTTGCGTTAGCAGGCATTGTTTCTGCTTGGGTAACTGATAAAAATAATTCAGAACGCGAAGCTGAGATTGCACCAAAAATAGCTAGCTGGTTAGGCATTTTAGTAGCGATTGCAATTGGGCTTTTTCTTTTCTCGGACGGGCCAGCTCAATTGTTTCTTACCGCCTTTTTATTGGTAGGATTTGCTGTTTTAGCAACAGGTGTTGTATGGCTGTTTACTTCGTTATGTATATCGAAGAGTAAATATAACTCATTCAAAAAAGAAGACGTGATAATTGATGTGGCTTCTGAACAAGAGGATTCCTCTAACTCTGATTCTGTAGATTGTAATTCCTTGGATTGTGATAATTGTCCAGGCGACAAATCAAAGAAGTATTGCGCTAAAGTCCAGGAAGCTTGCAAAGACGAAGACATTTACTGGAGTCCTGGGTGGCGTGCAAAGAGCGCTTATTTTTATCCAATAACCGAAGATGAGAATCTTAATAACGAAGAAATCAGGCGTGACTTTTACAGTAATCCAAATTATGATAGGGATGATCTAGTATTTTAAAATTACAAGGAAAAACGGGTTACCGCTTTGTATGGGGGTTTTCGGAAATGAGGAAACCCCCTAGTTTTATTACATGCCCATTATCATCTTCGATCCACGAATAGATATTTAGAAACAACAATATGAGTGGGGGTTCACAATGTTCTATTCAGATTGTTTGTTATTAAGTGAGTTCTTGTTGTACTTTCGGTGTTTGTTGCTTGAGGTGTGTTTGAATTATTTTGGCCTAAAATGAGCCTTGAAGAGTCAAGATTATTGTATTCGCTTATCTGTCGAATAATTCCTTCGCGGTGACCAATGTTACATTTCCTAAGGCTTCAGCTTGTTTTTTACACTGTACGGTAAAACCCGTTTTGGCAAATAGGTAAAGGTTAAGTTTAGTTTTATCTGGTTTTGAGAGAAAAGATGCTCGATGGTAAAGCATCTCAAGAACATCTGAATCTACCAATGAGTTGTGCCACTTGCATTCTCCCAAGATCAGTTCTACGGCGTTTGCTTTGACACTCGTCACGTTACACATTACAATAGTTTCATGATTAAAAGCTTTGCTGACAAAGAAACGGAACTGCTGTTTTGCGAAGGGATCGCTAAAAAGATTCCCAGCACTATAGTTCCGCGTGCTCTTAGAAAGCTTGACATGATTGACAGCGCATATCGTGTTGAAGACTTACGTGTTCCTCCTGGGAATAGATTGCATTCTCTGAAAGGAAATCGAGCTGGACAGCACGCCATTTCAATCAACGATCAGTGGCGTATTTGCTTTCGCTTTGTTGGTGAAGATGCTTATGACGTAGAGATTTGCGACTATCACTAAGGAGTTGAGCTATGGACATGGGTGCAAATAATATGATCATCGTTTCTCGTAAACCTACTCATCCTGGTGAAATGCTTCGAGAAGAATTCTTCCCAGAGTTTGGATTGTCGGTTTCGAGGGCAGCCGAATTACTGCATGTATCTAGGCAGTCGGTCAATGAGCTTATTCGTGAGCGTCGTTCGGTAAGCGCAGAAATGGCTGTTCGCCTGGCGCGACTATTTGGGACAACTCCTCAATATTGGCTTAATATGCAGCGAAACATCGACCTTTGGAATACGCTTGATCTGCATGGTGATGATCTGTCAGAGATAGAGCCACTTGTTGCGGTTGGTTAATTTAAGGAACACGTTAGCTTCACTGCAGGCGACTAGGCGTTGATCTACTATAACGTTTCTTACGGACGGTTCACCGCCTGTCTAAGCAGCACCTCTTTCCGAACGGGGGAGCCGAAGTCTTAGAAACTTTTACCAGCTTTCCGTTTTCCATCAGATACTGTTCATCACCTCTTTTGCTGCTACATTCGATTTCTGCAAGGCCTTTGTGACATCCAATAGGAATTCGTGACGCATCTCGGCACTTCAGGCACACTCCAGAACTTCGTGACACGCTTTTGGAACGATGTGTTCACGCACTTCACTCTAAGCTGAATATTCACGGTAAGCCGTCGACTATTTAGCAGGTGATTGTCGTCATGAAAAGGTTCAAAATTGCGCTTGTTGTGCTGTGCTTTTCTCTGTTTGCGTTCCCGTATAACGCTTTCGCACTTCCTTCAGATGCAGCAGTGCACGAAGTCGCTGATGCAACCGCGTTTACGCAGGCAATTGATCAAGCAAAAACGGATTCGTCGGACAATGCGCACGTTATCAAACTTACTGCCGATATCACTATTCCGACGGCGTCAAACGAGAACCTAGATGATTCGTGCTTTGTCGTGCAGGGAAACGTAACAATCTTAGGCGACGGACATACGCTATCGCTCTCAAATTATTTCTTTAATATTCGCAATGGCGGCACCCTCACTTTTGGTAAATCGGATGGCTCCGATGCGCTTGTCGTTAAAGGCGGAGACGACACACAGATTCACGGCATTATTCATCTTGGCTTTATGGGCGGCAATGGGGGAACCTTCAACATGTATGAGGGCGTCACTCTTACGAACAGCCATGTAGCAGGAGGCACGCTCGGTGCCGCAGTTGGCGTCAATAACGGTACGTTTAATATGTATGGCGGTACCATTTCGAATTGTACTAACAAGTCTGGTTCAAGCATGGGCGGCGCTGTTGCGGTTCGCTCTGATGGTCAAGGACGCGACAGCGTTGTTTTCAATATGTATGGCGGCTCAATTGAGGGTTGCGTAAGTGGAAATTCGACGTCACCTACGCATGTTTTAGGTGGAGCGGTTTTTGTTCATGACGGCACCTTCAATATGAAGGGCGGCTCCATCTCGGGTAATAAGATCAAAAAGGGCGACGGCTTATATGGCGCTGGTGCGGGGGTGTGCCTCAGTAAGTCGAACGTTACTATTTCGGGTGGCTCCATTACAAATAACGTGACCGACCATACGGACAACAAAAGAGCATATGGCGGTGGTTTATACATCGAAGATTCGACGGTCACTATTGCAGGTGGTGTTGTCTCTGGTAATAGCACAGACTGCGGTGGTGGCGCCTTCTTAACTGGCTGTGATGGTGCTACGGTATCGGGTATGTCCTTTACGGATAATCAGGCAAGCAGCTATGGAGGTGGCTTGTATACGAATGGCGCAAATATCTCGCTCGCAGATGCGACCATCACAGGAAATGCAACTGAAGGTTACGGTGGTGGCATTTATGCCGTTGGATCAGGCGATGTAACCATTGATGGTGCGACGACCATATCGACAAACACTGCAGCTGCAGGTGGTGGTATTGCCCATAATGCAAAAAGCGCAATGACCGTAGGTGAAAACTGCCTTGTTGCTAATAACCGTTGCACGCAGTATTTCGGTTCGGATATTGCGTTCTATGCAGCGCAATCCAAGGATGGCACAGGCCCTAAAGGCACCCTTAAGTTGCCCTCGAACCCTATCCCTGCAGATAAAAGACCTTTTACTCTAACGGGCAATCCTGCCATGCGCCAATTGCTCCCTGTTGATGGCTGGTATAGCGACTATAGCTACGATGCCGAAGGTAACGTTGCGGGTGGCTGGGATCCCTATCACGCTACCGCGGTTAAGGTAAATTCGCCTCTTACTGAATGCACAATGATTATTGCGGCATTTGGCGGACATGCGGTTACCTATCGTTTTGATAGCTCTACCGAAGGGAAGGTACTTCCCGATGAAGTGTTGGCACTCGTACCTTCCGACCAGGGATTACATAAGGTGGGCGAGACCATATCGGCAATCGCTCCAACGCAAGCCAGCGTCAAAGTGAAGGGCGGCACCTGGAAGTTTGATGGGTATGATCGCGACAACTTCACATTAGGTGATGAAGATGCGGAGATCAGAGGTACGTGGAGCTTCCATTCAGATACCTCTCCATCAACGAAACCTGATTCTGGCGAGGGATCGAATGCGGCGAACGAAGATGCGAATGCCGCAGATTCTGATGCTGGCTCAAAAGCTGGTCCCGATGATTCTTCTAGCAAAAAGCTTGCTCAAACCGATGACGCCCTAAACGGTATAGCGGTTGCCGCAACTGTGATCATGTTTGCCCTTGCGTGCTTTTTTTGCCGTTGTGGGAGCGATCTTGTTGCGGCGTAATGACCGTTCTGTGTCGTAATGACCGACCGCTCTGCGGGGTAACGATCGTTTACTTTGCGGTGTGATGACCGACCGTTCTGCGATGGGCTCGCGGGACAATGACTGACCGCTCTACGGCGCAGAACGGTCGATCTGCGATGGGCTCACGGCGTAATGATCGCTCGCTTATTCCACGCCAACCATTACGTCGGTAGATTTGATGACCGCCAGCGCAGGAGCACCTGGCTCAAGCCCTAAGTCTTCGATAGCTTCGTTGGTAATAGAGCCTTTAATGGTGTTTCCGCTTTCCGTTTTGATGGTTACATGTCCGTTTACGGCACCCTTGTTTACTGCGACAACGGTGCCAGGTAGTTGATTGCGCGCTGAAATCGTCGTGATGCGCTCCGATCCTGCAGCAAACATGACAGAGCTTGCTTTAATGATGGCAAATGCTTCTTTGCCCGATTCAAGACCTAGGTCTTTGATAGCTTCCATGGTTATGTCCGCTTTTACGGTGTCGTTGCCAACTTTTATTGTGACGACACCATTTACGGCACCTTCAGCCACTTTTTCTACGGTTCCCTTAAGAATATTTCGTGCGGAAATTTTCATAGCATTCCTTTCATTCCGAGATAGTGCAGTGATGAATACTGCAGGATAGTATAGTGATGAATATTGCCGCTACTTAGTCTATATTATTCCTGGTCAAAGAGGGAATCTAATTACAAAAGTGGTATTTTTTCCAGGCTTTAGAGTGCTTGTTTTTTGCTTCGATGGTTTGCTTGTTTATCTCTTGAGCGGTTTGTTCGATCTGTTCGTTCTGGCTTTGAATTACGTTTGAAATATCGTCGCCAAGGCACTGATTGATGGCAGAGCGCGCTTACGCTTTCAGGGTGTAAACGCGCATTTTGAAACCTTAAATTTAAATTACGGACGTAAACCGAGTCCGCCTTCGAGTGTTACGGTTTCGCCGCTCATGAACTTAAAGTCAGGAGAACAAAGCTGCACGACGACGCGACCAATTTCGTGCTCGACGTTTCCATAGTGTCCCATGGGTGGCATATGGACATTTGCTTCATATGCTTCAGGATAGGTATCTTTAAAATTCTCAAGAGCTGCTGTCCAAGCAAGGGGGCATACGATGTTTACATTGATCCCATCAGGACCCCATTCAGTTGCAGCTACGCGCGTTAAGCCACGGATGCCTTCTTTTGCGGCAGCGTATGAGCATTGTCCGTAATTACCAAACAAGCCAGCACCCGAAGCGAAGTTCACCACGGAACCTTTGGTTTCTTTCAGGTAGGGATAGCATTTTTGCATGTACAGATAAGCAGCATACAGCCCGGAATAGATTGCAAGATTGAACTGCTCCATGGTGTGTTCGGCAAGCGTTACGCCCGAGGCGCTTGCTTGAGCGTTGTTTACTAAGGCGTCTATGCGGCCAAACTTTTCAATCGCGGCATCAACTACTCTTTGGACAGTTGCTTCGTTGTCTTCTCCTGCAGTTATATCAGCTACTATGGGAAGCACTTCTATGCCGAATTCGGCTTCTAGTTCTTGTTTGGCGGCTTGAAGCTTTGCTTCGTTGCGTCCCGTGATTACCAAATTGGCGCCTTCTTTTGCAAACGCGCGATCGATGCCATAGCCGATTGAGCCAGGGTTACCATCTTTAAGGACGAACGCATCCTTTTGCTGTACCATTCTTCGGACTCAAAATTTCCGGTTTTTAGGGGCATTTTTGGCGAGTAACTCGAGTTGTGTACGGGCGTGGGACGGCATCAAAGGTTCAGAAAAAGAAAAAGTGTCACGAAATGCCAGATTCCTGCAACGAAAGCACCTTTTTTTCGAAAATCACGTCCCGAAAAGTGGTGTAAGCCGCCCCATATTTCTACGGGGCGGCACGGTCGTTTTAATAGAATCGTTAATAACCCAAAAACCACGATCTATGAAAGGAAACGACCGCTATGAACACTTTACTAGAACTTTCTCAAGATCTTAAGAGTGACACTATTGCTTTTAGAAAAGATGGAAGTGTGGATCTTAATGGGACTGCTAGAACTCTTCTAGAAAATCTTCTCAATACGGTAATGGACGAACAGGCACGCGAACTTGGTGTTCCTCGAAACGGATATCGATGCCGCAGTCTTGATACCGCTATCGGCAAAATCACCTTAAAGATTCCAAAGCTCCGTAGCGGCAGCTACTTCCCGGACGATATTGTCACCCGCTGGTCTAGAACTGATACTGCTTTAGCTTCTGCAGTATGCGAGATGTGGGTAGCAGGAATATCAACCAGAAAAGTAGAGAAGGCCTTACAGACACTCGGAGTAGAACAGCTCAGCAAATCTCGCGTATCAAGGCTTGCTGAATCACTTGACTTTGAAGTAGAGCAGTTAAGAAAAGAAAATCTCTCCTATACCACCTGACCTTATCTTTGGCTTGATGCAACTACTATCCATTGCAGAGACCAAGGAAGAGGAAAGCAAACGGTTTTGGTTACCGCAGTAGCCCTTAATAAAGAGGGCATGAGACGCATTGTGGGTATCGAGGGAGTGGATGTTGAATCTTATATATCATGGAGATCCTTTCTTCTAAGCTTAAGAAAAAGAGGGCTGCTTGGTCTCGAACTTGTAGTATCTGATAGCCACCAAGGCCTTGTTCGAGCAATAAAAGAAGTATTCAATGGTTGCAGTTGGCAAAGATGCATTGCTCACTTTGAGCGCAATGTCTTAGATACCTGCACAAGAAAAAAGAACGGACAGGCAGCTCTAGCGGCTATAAAGGCAGCATTTAAACAAACAAACCCAGCACTAGTTCGGGCAGGATATCAAAGGGCAATAGAACTTGTTAGTGAAGTAGACAAGAAAAGTGCTGATCTTCTTGAAGAAGCAGAACCTGATGTATTGACCTATCTTGATTTTCCTCTCGAGCACCACCGATGGATCCGAACCAATAATGTACAAGAGAGAATGAACGAAGAGATTAAACGTCGTACTAAAGTGGTGACAATCTTTCCTTCGATCGAATCAGCAATAAGACTTGTAGGGGCAGTATGCTGTGACCAAAACGATGCTTGGCTAACGGGACGAGGAATCATAGATAAGGCAACTCTGCAAGAAGAATACGAACATACGGCTATGCCAGAGCCACAAATAGGAGAAAGGGTTGAGGCTATGCAGTTGATCCAAGAGGCATTCGACAAAAAAAGAAAGGCCGCTTAGAATCTAGGTAATTAATGATTCTAAAACGACCCTTACACCACTTTTTGAGACGCGACCTTTAAACGTAAAACTTGAATCTTTAAAGTGCTTGTTCATGCCTATTAGTGCCTTGTTCTGTAATTTAAATAACAAAGAAAAATCGCACAAAGGAATTATTGTTTAACTTCTTCTCGGTATAGAGCGTGTTATGCAACTTCCCTCTTTTTTATACAGGAAAAATCAAGCTGACGTGGTTTAATCAAATTTCGTAATTCTTATCAAAGCATTTAATCTGATTTTTTAAGAGTTTAGGGAGTACTAGGTTATGGCAGCTCAAGCAAAATTGGAAGCATTCCGTCCATATGCCGAAAGCAATAAATATATCCAGCTTGACGTAAGGGATCCTTCTATTCGTTGCGCTATTGCTTCGCTCTATGGTGGAAAGCAAGTAATGTCTGAATCACTTTTACGTTTCTCAAGCATTTGATAAAGCACTTCAAATACTACCTGTGAAAAAGAATACAGGAGCGGCGCCACCTATCAATATCTGCTACAACCGCACTCCTCTATCTAAAGAAGATGTTGATTATACGTATCCGGAAAGTTTCAATCCTGCAACGGGCAAGCAGCGTTTGTGGGTACCTCTCGCAGCGGATGTGGCGTTGGATGAAGCAAATTCCAATCCCTTCTACCAAATAGATATAGCTACTTTTACTTTAAAAATGGATTCAGGTAAAGGTTTTGCTCAATACATTACCGAAGGTCGGGAAGACGAGGTAATAAGTGCCTTTACCAAAACCGATCAGGGGTTTTCTTTTAACTTGAACGAAGAATGGAAGGCTGATGTACCTTCAAGTAGACTTCCTGTACGCGACAGAATTGATCTTTATTTTAGTGTTGCTTTCCAGCGGCAAAATGGCACTTTAGGTAGTTTAGATTTTTCTTCCAGGAGAAGTGAAACTTCTGGTGGCAAGGTATCTTTAGGATGGCTTAATTTGTTATGGGGCTGTGTAGCTAAAGGCACTTTGGTGCGCATGGCAGACGGCTTTGATCGCCCAATTGAAAATCTTCGTGTGGGAGATTTGCTTATGAATACGCAAGGGTTTGTACGCATTATAAATATCATTAAGGGTACAGAGAACACTATGTGGGCTGTGCGCACTGAATCTGGTCTAGAGCTTCATTGCAGTGAAGGGCATCCAATTCTTACCGATCGGGGTATGGTTGCCATTGAAAAATTACGTGGAGATATGAAGCTTATTGATGCCGAGGGAATGCCGCAAGCTATTGTGGGTATACGGAAGAAATCTAATGGCGGGGAAGTATACAACTTAGCTACTTCTTTCGAAGACTATGACGAGTTTATTGCTAATGGTCTGGTTGTTGGCGGACAGGCTGCACAGGGTCAGCTTGCTGGGTGCTCGCAAAAGATAGAAAACCTTAACTGTGGTTACTGTTTCAGTAACATCTTTGCGCGGCGATGAATCATATCTTCCAGTTTCTCTAATCTCCATTGAGGCCAGTTATAACGTGGGTGTTTCTTGAATCGAAAATCAAAGAGTGCGCGCACTTTCTTACGTTGTGTGGCGCCCATGCTTTGCCGAGCACGGGCGATAAAATTGCCATAGGTGCGTGGTAGTTGAAGCTGCTCATAAGCTTCAATATCGTCGAAATCGTCTTTCATCGCCGAGTAAAGCAATGCCATTCCGTGGTCAAACAGAGGTGCCGGGGCAATTATTTTGTTTTTGAGATTATCCACTATAAAACCAAAGTTGCCAAAATGCCTGTCAATATTTAGCACTATTGCGTCAAAAGCTAACATGTCGGCAAATGCTTCGTTGAATTCTGGACCTAAATCCGAGCAATATTTTTCTACTGCGTCTATTCCGCCTTTGTGAACCAGACGCCCAGCGCTAATAAATCCAAATTCTTTGCTTGTAAATAATTCGCACCGTGAGCAAAAATGACCATCCCATTTTGTGGGTACATAATCAACATGCTTAACACCCATTGCTTCAGCTACTTGTGCAGCATAGTATTCCGCGTAAGGTTCATTTCCTGAATTAGCAAAACCAATAGATCCCTCTTTATAAAGATATACTTTTCCTTCAATCCGTCGCCAACATTTTGCTAGCATACCGTTCGTTGTTAACTCTGGAGTAGATGCAAATTCAGAATTAACTTTGCTTCCAACGCCGGTGAACGCAAGACGGCTAAGTGTGCGATTAAAGCGATTGTCGTATAGGTTGCGTTGTGTAAATGTCGAAGAATCGTTTTTGGGAACTATCCAATAGCAATCGTTAAGTGAAAGACCAAGACATATATCAATAATGCCTGGTATATCTTGAATAGATAATTTGAGTATTGTTTTATTTTCAATCACGATAGCTGTGTTCGCTAGTTCGAAACGTGCTAGTTACATTACGGTGATAAGTTTTCGTTAGTGAGATGCTTTCTTGCTGCCGAGTGACGAAATAATCGCAACGATCTTGGGTTATGAGCCTGGCGTGCTTTAAAAAGTTGCATAGGAGCCGTAATGAGTTCGAAATAATCAAAGAAAAACAGTAGTCAAGCGCAGGAAACAAAACAAACATTAAGGCAACGCAAGTTTGCTCTTGGACTCAGTGTCGTGGCAGGTATTATTGCCTTTGCTTGTGTAGTGGTTTGCATTATGGCATCACAACTCTTCTGGATGTTGGTGTTCTGGCTGTTTACCGCGGCGATTATTTACTTCTCCAAGAAACAATTTGAATACATCCGCAATTGCCAAGTGAAATAATGCAAAAACACCAAACGTTCAAAGCTTTTTGCAAGTAGGGTGTCTTTAAGTGTTCAAAGCTTTTGCAAGTAGAGTATTTGCAAAAAGCTGACCCATAAGACTGATCGTCGCCATGCCTGCTGTGTTTACCAGGTTAGCCTGTGGAACAAAGCTTGTTGTTTTGAGGGATGCTGAAATTCTGTAGTGACTTCTTATATTTTCTTGTTATAGCTGCTACGCCAGGAGGAATGAACAATGGCGTTCTGGCGCAATTAAGGCATTCACGCCACTAGACCCAAAAGGCACTATTCAATCATTAGAAGAAATAGTTCTCCTATTTATTAATGGTACTTATTTGATATCATTTTAAGCCGTTGACAAAGCAACAAACATAGGAGAATGTAATGCAGACATGGATTCCGCTTAAGCGAGACCTATGCCGGTTATTTATAGCATCCATTTTTGTCATGCTTGCCAGCATGGTTGTTTTAAGTGGTGTTTTAATGCCTCAGGCAGCTCAGGCAAACCCAGTTAATTCAGGCGCATCAGAATACGAACAGTATTTATCTGACCGCAATCCAACAGGCAGTTCAGTTGGTTGGGGTTCTCTTTATTACGATGAAAGCTACGATGGTTCATCCCTCTCGTTGCTTGTAGATGGCCAAGAGCAAACTTTTGATCATGGCTTTTGGGCACACGCGGATTCTAGCATTTATTACAACGATATCCAGGAATATGGATATGAACGCTTTGAGGCGTGGGTTGGTATTTCCCATACCGCACGCGTTGAGGGGAAAAGTGCTGCCGTAGTATTTAAAGTGATTGCAGATGGGCAGGAAATCTGGAAGAGCGACGAACTTACCGAACGCAGTGATGCGGTTCAAGTTTCTCTTGATGTTTCAAACTACAAAGTAATTCAGCTTATAGCTGAAGCCACTAATAAAGCTGCTCATCCTAATAACCATTCTGTTTGGGCCGACGCTAAATTCACCAAGCAAAAGGCAACTCCCTGGCTTTCGGTTTCCGATAAAGAGTTTTCTAATCCAGAACAGGTAACTTCTGCCAACATTTTGGAGGGGGTATTCGCACGTACTTTGTCTGGTCCCGTTGGGGAAACAGATAAGCCTGTTGTTGGGCAAGATGGAACTTTGCACAATGGCACCGAAGGAAACGATTTATCGGGCGATATTACCTATACAACGGATTACGTTGAAGGTAGAACAGGTACTTTTTCTATTACCTATTCAGTTACAGATGCTCAAGGTTTAGAGCGCACTCGTAGCGTCAAAATGAAAGTATTAAGCAATGAAGTTTTTCGCACGAATGCGGATATCGATTATCTAACAACCCCTTTTGCAAGCTTTTTGTATACCGGGCGCGATTACTTCGATGAACAAGGCAAAGCCGCCTTTGATCTATCGTTAAAGACTTTACTCAATTTTGGGAAGGAAGTTGACAAGTATCAAATCTCAAGCCACGGAGGCGAACAGGTATATAAAGTTACGGTGAACTTACAGGATGCAGGCATTTATATGTCTAGTGCTGACGCGGGATATCTGGGAAGTACATTAATGGATTGCGAGCCTCGCACGTTTCACATTAAAGACTGGGCGCCAGGAATTTCTAATAAGGGCGGAATTGCGAATACGGTAACGTTTTATGTGGCTAAGCGATATGGGGAAATAAACGAAAGTGGCCAATCCTACTATCACACAAGGCTTTTACAGGCTGAAACTAATGCTTCGCGCTTTTTGTCAAATATTGATCTTAAAATGCAAGATTCTCAACGTTTGCGTGCGGTGCTTTTGCCGTATGCAAACTGGATTCAATACACTGGCGGTGGGCAGGTAATGGACGAAGCTTTAGCTGGTGGTGCTTCGGTATGCGGCGGCAATGCGCGAGGAAGTATTTACTTATCTCAGCGAATGGGAATAAAAGCCTATTGGGTCCGCACCGATTCACATGCTTGGAGCAATGTTAAGCTAAATCGCGATGATAGCGGTATTTCTACCCAAGACGGCAACTATTATCGTATCGATTTATTGGCAGGAAGCAGTTGCTTTATCTCGAAGGATTCAGAGCATATAGGATTTCATGGCCATCATAATGGAATTTACTTTAATCGCATGAAGGGTTATCCCAACATGGTTTCTGAAGGGTATCCATACGCGTGGACTGCATGGCCTACGGTCACACTTAAAGTTGAAAATTCATGGGTTGTACTTTCTCCTGACGATGCTAGTACTTTTGATGCAACCAAATTAATTCAATCGGCAAATAGTATTTACGAGGGAGATATTAAGGATGCCGTTTCTATTGACTATGGCAACTTAGAAAAGAACGAGGATGGTTTTTTCGTTCCAGGGTACTATGAGCTCACTTATGCCGTTAATGATTCAAGAGGAAACAAGGCAACAAGTACGGTAAACGTGCAGGTAGTTGATGGTGAAGTTGTTAAGGCAAACGCTGAAAACTGTGAAACGAATACAAATAGCACGTTTTTGCCTGATAAGGACAATAATCTGCCTAGCTTATGGAATGGCTCGGGCGAAGTAGTGTACAGCTATGGTATTCAGCAAAATGACGGGAATAAGTCAGTAACCTATAAGGTGGATCGTGGTAATGGGGTGCGTCTAACCTATTTGGATGCCTGGATTGGTCTTCATCGTTCCACTCGCGATAGTCAGTTTGGTATGTATGGAAAAGTCCGATTCTACGTGAAAGCGGCAGTAACGAACGAAGCGGGAGAAACCGAAGAACAGGTGCTCTATACATCACCTGACATGACGCGCTATACCGTGCAGGAACATGTTTTGGTTAGGATTCCTGAAAATGCAATATCGGTGACTCTTACGAGTGATTCTTTGGGGAACGGCAATGGCCATGCACGATGGGCAAATTCTCGGTTCTTTACGGGTGCTATCTTAGATAGCGTACCCGTAGCTCCAACTATTTCTAACGTTGAAGATGGCGCGGTGTATAACGACACGGTTTCTCCAGTAATTGATGGTGCAAACAGCGTTTCTTTATACCGTAAAAACTTGCCCGTTTTGGTTGATCCTGATACGGGTGAGGTAGTTGATAAGGTTTCGGATGGATCTTCTGATAATGAGACTTTGGCATTATCAGATAGTACTATGGAAAAAACTGGTCTACAAAGAGCTAATCTGTCTACTCAAGACTGGGGATTTAAGGTGGATGGATATAAAGCGGGCGATTCTATTACTGAAGAAGGAATTTATACTTTGGTTGCCCAGAACGAACATAACCAAAGAACTGTCGTCACTTTTACGATAGATAGATCTGCATCTGGGGATGCAGGTGGAGAAAATACTGGTGATGGAACTGACGATGACATAGGTAACGGCACTGGAGGAGCCGGGGGAGATATGGATTCTGGCACTAGTGATGGAGATACTGATGGCTCCAGCGATGGCAACGGCTCCGAAAACGGTAATGGCTCGGGCAGCGGCAGTAATTCCAACAATGGCAACGGTTCCAGTGGTGGCAATGATTCCAGTGGCGGTAACGGTTCTGGCGGTGGCAATGATTCTATTGGCGGTAACGGTTCCGGCGGTAATCCCGAAAACAACTCTGGCAACAATGGCGACTCTAATAGCAATCCCGAAAACAGTGGATCGAATAACGCCTCAAATAATGGTGGTGGAAACACCCAAATAAAGGGAAACAATTATTCTGATAAAGAATCAGGAAAGACTACATCTGATGCCTTGCCTGAAACGAGTGATTATGCAATTGGTGTTGCTCGAACTCTGGGAGTACTTGCGTTATTTTCTTGTGTTATTGCGGGCGTGGCTTATTTCAGATGTCGTTCATAGCCCGGAACACAAACATTATTCTTTTGCAGATTATTTGACAGGTGCTATTAAGAGTAGTGTGACTATCTCTTTGGTAGCTACTGCTGCCAGATTGATGAATTACCAAATTCTCCAATTCGAAATTTCTGATACTGGATCGGGTAATGATTTAGGTGCTGGTAATATCTCGGGTAATCTGACAGACAACAATGTTGGTAATACCGATGGAGACAAAAGCTTGATACTGACGATAGGGCTCTGAAGATAATGGTAGTAATCTTTCAGTAATCTTTCTCAAATAAGCGACAACTATTTGGTGGTTAATCGTTGGGCTTATCTAAATTGCGGTTATTGCAGGTGTTTTGCTTTTTTGTGATGAGGAATCGTTAAATAATAACTGATTTGTGCTTATCCCTCTGCAAAAAGGGTAGAAGTATATACTTCGTATAGGGGCTGTGTAATTCAGTATTGGCAAGTGTGTTTAATTTGGTGATTAATTTGGTTACAAATGGTAATTAAGCATGTAATTAATGTCATGATCAAGAATTAATCTATGTCAGTAGAAATTTAGAGAATTTCGAAGTATATACTTCATGCGTTTTTGCAGCGCAGCAAAGCAATTATCAAGAAAAACTTATCTTTAATG
>USPD01000008.1 GCA_900556585.1 uncultured Eggerthella sp. | reverse complement strand
ACTCCAAAGATAATCAAACTTGTAGTTATTTCACCTTCTGCCAATCCAGCTGCAGCATAGGTAGAAATTAGAACGCCAGGGATTCGACCAATTGTCGTAAGAATTAAAAAGGTGCGCATGCGCATATTGGTCAGGGGCACCAAGTATGTAAAAACATCTTTAGGCATAGCGGGAATCAAGAATAAAATAAATACGACAACGTTTAGTTTGCCCGATTGCTCAAACGTATAGAACTTTTCTAGGTGTTCCTTGCTAATCATGTCACGCACGAAAGGCGCGCCTAAGCGGTGCACAAGCTCATAAATTACCGCACTAGAAACAACACATCCAAACAGAATAATGAGAGATCCCAACCAAGGACCATACAGTATACCAGCGGCAACCTGCACTACCTCGCCCGGAATGAAAGCAACAACAACCTGCAAAAATTGCAAACCCAGCAGCATCAAAACGCCGAAGGCACCTTGACTCTGAATGCTTTCAATTACTTTGTCAGTTCCATTGGGCTCAAAAATCCGAGATAAGCTAGGCCACAGAGCGTAAACGATTAATCCAATAATGACGATAAAAGCCAAAAGGCCTAACAACTTAAAAATATCGGCAACGCTTACTTTGTGACCGAATATCATTTTATACGCTGCCTTGCCATTCTCGTCCTTATTGAGAACTTGGCTGTTCGCACTGGATGTCTGGCTGACACCACGGAGTGTTTGATTGCTCGCGCTAGACGCTTGACTATCTTCGCCAAGCACTCGACCGTCCGCACTGGATGCCTGGCCATCATTGCCGCGCACATTATTTACCTGCTGTTCTTCATAAGTATTTTGAGAATTGCTCATTTTTCCTCGTTATCTTCACCGAAGCGAGCTTTGTTGTATTCTTCCTTAAACGCAGAAAACATTCCCTTTGTTTTCGAAAGTTGTTTTCCAAACGAATAAGCACCTTTATTCACAGCATCGCCCGTTTTTTGCGCAACATTCGACGCAACTGGTTTAGCCTTTTCGAAAGCCTGAGAAGCCTTGTGTCCCACTACGGCGCTTGCCTTGCCAGCACGTTCCGCTAGTCCACCTTGAGCTTGAATAGCAAGAGCTTCATCAGACAAGATAATGGCACCGTGCAAAAAGTCTTCCTCATTAGCAGCCGAAAGCTTATCGCCCACTCCTAACTTGAAGCCCAAAATATAGCTAGCAGGGATTTCTGCCACACCTAAAAGTGCACCTGCCGAAGTTCCCTTATCTATAAAAAGCGACTTAACTGCCCCATCTTCAGTAGCAAAAAGAACGTCACCTACCAAACCGCAGCGCTTACCGTCTTCAGTCATTAAAGGAAGTCCCTGCCAAATAACGCAGTCATCCCAAGAAACTCCTAAACGTTTGCAAGCCGCAGAACCCGTAGTTCCCTTCGCTTCATCAATTACGATCGATCCCTCTTCAACATCAAACCCATCGAAAGCTACAAACAAGTCTGACCGATGCATCATCAAAGCAATATCAGGACGCTTTACCGTAAAGCCCACTACGCGACGTTTATGTGGATGAAAAATAACCGAATGCACCTTTCCTATGCGCTTGAGTTTTTTACCCATAGTAAATACGGGTGCATTGCGCAATTCGCTTATTTTATATTCGCTCTTTTTCATAAACTTCGTCCTGTCGTATAGGTGTTCAGCTTAGACAGTAAACAAAAACTGTGTCATTCCAAAATTGTCTCATTACAACAGATGGCGACTAATAAGCCGCCATCTCATAAGCCGAACTCACTTTGTATTCAAGCACATAATAGCTATACGCCCGTCAACCGTGTTCGTTTTGTTGATTAAATGATCCTACTCGGTATCTTTATCGTTACCAGAAGGGTTAATTTTTGCTGAAACGGTAGAAGCAGCACCTGCTACTGCATCTTTTGCAGTAGTAGCAGCACCAGCCACTACGGTACCAGCATTCTGAGCGGCGCCTGCTACTGCGGCACCTGCGGTTTGTGCAGCACCTGCTACAACAGTGCCCGCATTTTGAGCAGCTACTTTAGCGTTTTGTGCAGCATCAATAACAACAGGAACTTTGTCCACTGCTGCATCACGAGCAGCTTCAGCATTTTTTGCTACCTGAGTTGCAATGCGCTCACGGGCAGCATCAATCTTTTGACGAAGTTCATCGCCATTGTCATTGAAAGCTTGAACGGTAGGATTCTGGTTGACGCGAGAAACAACATTCTTATAAGCATCAGAGCCATTGTCTACCACGGTGTTGATTACCTTTTGCGAAGTGGTAGCTGCAACACCTACAAACTGACCTGCCTTTTCCTGTACGCCAGCAGGTACTTCAATTTTTACGTTTTCGTTCAAAGCAGCAGAAAGCTTTGCACGATTTTCTTCACCTGAACGGGGAGAAAGCAGCAGACCAGCGGCTGCACCAACAAGACCGCCAACAATAAACGTAGCTAATTTACCCATCTTGAACACCCTTCCGACATCATTCTTGCGATATCTAATAATTCTATTATACGTGGATGTTTGGTGCTTATTTGGAAAAACATGAATGGTAACGACTTGTTTCCAATTCGATACGAAATACCTACAGCGAAACCAAACGATCTAATACTCCACCCAAGGAAAGACCTGCGGCTTTGCAAGCTTTTTCAAAGACCGTACCGCTCTCCATACTTGGAAGCGCTTCAACCCCTAAAACACGAACTTGCGCTCCATCCCAAATCATATGAACAAGCCCAAAATCACGCAATCCCAACGAAAGACACAGCTCAAAGGCACAACGCTCGACCTCGCTACGAATAGCCTGAGCAACGCTTTCATCCCCAGAAAGAGAATTCAAACGAACAGGAGCTATGAATTCATTTTCCGTTATTTCAACGGGAGGCAACACGTGCGCATCCCAGCCAGTACCTATTACCGCAACCGAAAGACGCACGCCTTCAATCCATTGGCGAACCACACATCCGAATTGTTCGCAGGCATCAAAAGCTGCAAGAAGATCCTGCTTGTTATTTGCCAGGATTGATGCTTTACCCAACGGCATCACTTCAATAGGATATCCACCAGGAATTCGATCCTCACATAACGCAGCGAGTGCTTCTTTATTGCCCGAAAGCATTTCAGAAGACAAAGAAAAGCTTGTTAACGATTCAACCGTTACTTCTTCTTCCGAAGCTTCAGCAAAGCGGTGCATTGAAAACATGCTTAACTTACTATCGGCACTCAGTGAAAGAGCTTGCGCATTAGAGCCAAGATAAGGAATTCGAACCAACTCAAGTATTTCCTGCAATGCCCCCTGCGACCCTTTGGTTTTGGGCGCTATGCAGCAAATATCTGGACGCTTCGTTTGGAGTGTTGCCACTATTTCACTATCAACATCAAATACCTCTACCTGATGTTCGTGCTTTTCTAAAGCGGCAGCTATAGTTGTTGCTTCAGTAGAAGCAGTAGTAAAGTCAGCAAGAATCGCTACATTCATGAGCTATCCTTTCTTTGCGCTATTCATGCAATTCATTAAGAACGGAATTTAGATAGTCTAAACATTCTTTTAGAACTTTAAGAGCCGCAATGTCATCCTCGTAAGAAAACGTCACACACGCCAACAAAGGATCACCAACGCTCCACTGGGTTGTACCCGTAAATACCCTATTTTCATCGGTTGCATTACGTGTTTGCCCATCAACGATCATATGCTCCAAAAGATGAGGCGTGGACGTGTCATTCATCACATCAGAAAACAAAGGACCTTTGTGATTACGACATGCATGCATA
The DNA here is from genome assembly GCA_900556585.1 of uncultured Eggerthella sp. Lineage (GTDB taxonomy): Bacteria > Actinomycetota > Coriobacteriia > Coriobacteriales > Eggerthellaceae > Anaerotardibacter. The sequence continues at coordinate 41,749 of USPD01000008.1, read as the reverse complement.
CCAATTGTTGGATATTGCTTCAAAACAGCCTGGACAATATGCGAATTAGTATTAGCAAAACGTGCATCACTCACGCGAATGTGCGTTTCTATCCTGTCTGGCCGAACGCGAATATGCTCAACGGTAATTGGTTGATTGTTTTGCAATGATTCAGCTTGATGCGAAGGCCCACTCCGGCGCGATGGTTCAGCTTGACTTTTTGTTGATGCGCAAAACTTAGGCTTATTTTTTAGCGGTGTAACATTGCTTGCTGTTTCGCAGGTTTTGGTTACTACATCATCAACGCTGCCCATGGCTTCATCGGCAGTGTTGTTAACTAGTTTCTTGGTTTTATTTACCGCATCACTAGCACTGAGTGCTGCTTTACTAGCATCGCTCATTGCTTCACCAGTTTTGTTGACACTTCTTCACCTGAATCCGCATCAGTTTCCGTGATATAAAGCTCAGTGCGTTCTGGAGAAAAAGCATACGATCCTGAACCGGAATATTGCTTAAATGAAAATGAAATTGTTTTTTGGAAGGTGTCGAGCGTATATGGATACGAAACGTCTGCCGTCATAACAATGTCAGTATCGGTAATCGTAATTGTCTGCGTGGTTCCATCAATTGCCCAGGTTCCCTGAATGTCTGCCGTGTCGTCGAAACGGAACCATTGATTCCACGCCAAAAGCCCCGTGCCAATAGTCAGTAGAAGAATAACCACGAGCGATCCGATTAAAAATCGTCGTGAAATTCCCGCACGTTTAGAAGGCTTGGATTTGGCTGTAGGGCTAGTTTCTTGTTTGTCGACCTTTTGATGACCAGCATCTTTAAGATCAGCTCCCTGACCGGCAACCTCTGAAATGTCAATTTGTTGATAGTCAGCTTCTCGATGGCTCGCTTTTTGGTAGCCTGATTCTTGGTTGCCCGTTTTCTGAGAGCTCGCTTTCTGGAAGCTAGACTCTTGGCGATTAGCATCTTGACCGTCAATCCCTAGACGCGAATTCCCTTTTCCCGTGAAAGCTGATTTCACCTTCATAGGACGCTCTAAATCAGTAGGCTCTTCGGTCTTAGAATCTTCTCCAAATCCTGCGAGCGCCTCATCCTTCGCTGGCCGCTCCGACTTCTCAAACACCTTTGATGCCGCTACGCTAGGCCTACTTTTCTGCTTCTTTGAGGGAAGTTTGCTGCGATCCAGACGGGGTGTCCCCGTCTTTGAGGATGCAGTGGCGCTAATGCGAGACCCTTGCGCAACTTTCTTTCCAGCAACAGATGGACGCTTCTTTTGAGAGCGCCCATCTGAAGAAGTATTACTTGTATTGTTTGTTAATTTAGCTGCCATAAATTGACGCAAAGCCCTTGCGTTTTAACGAATAACCTCAACGCCGCCCATGTAAGGAACCAACACATCAGGAACCTTAACGGAGCCATCTGCCTGCTGATAGTTTTCAAGAACAGCAGCCATGGTACGGCCAACCGCTAAACCTGAGCCATTCAGGGTGTGAACTAAACGAGTTCCCTTGAAGTTTTCAGGATCACGATACTTAATATTGGCACGACGAGCCTGGAAGTCTTCACAGTTAGAACAAGAAGAAATTTCTTTATACGCATTGTAAGAAGGCAGCCAAACCTCCAAGTCGTAGGTTTTAGCAGCAGAAAATCCAATGTCGCCCGTACACAAAGAAATTACACGATAAGGCAAACCTAATAGCTGCAAAATATTTTCTGCATCTTCAACCATAGCCTCAAGATCATCGTAGCTTTCCTCTGGCTTGGCGTATTTCACCATCTCAACCTTGTCGAACTGATGAACGCGAATAAGACCACGCGTATCGCGTCCAGCAGAACCAGCCTCTTCACGGAAGCATGGGGTGAAAGCGCAATATTTAAGAGGCAAATCAGCAGCATCTAGCACTTCGCCCGAATGGATGTTAGTAAGCTGAACTTCAGCGGTAGGAATAAGGTACATACCTTCACGCGTTTTGAACAGGTCGTCCTCAAATTTTGGAAGCTGGCCGGTGCCAGTAAGAGTTGTAGCATTAGCCATAGCAGGGCACCACCACTCTTTGTATCCACGAGAAGTGTGAGTATCTGCCATGAAGTTAATCAAAGCACGCTCCAAGCGAGCACCAAGCCCGCCCAACAAAGTAAAGCGGCTACCAGCAAGCTTTACAGCGCGTTCTGCATCAATAATACCCAAATCAGCACCTAAATCCCAGTGAGGCTTCATTTCAATGCCTTCAGTCTCGAAATCGCGAGGGGTACCCCAGCGGCGAACTTCAGGATTGTCGTTTTCGTCCTTGCCAATTGGAGTGCTTTCAGCAGGCATATTAGGAGTACTCAATAAAAGATCATTGAGCTTCTGTTCAGCTTCAGAACGCTTTGCGCTCAAATCCGCAATGCGATCCTTCAATTCGGTTACCTGAACCTTGGCTGCTTCAGCTTCATTCTTTTTGCCTTCACCCATAAGCTTGCCAATGGATTTAGAAATGACATTGCGCTGATTGAGCAGTTCTTCTTCTTGACCAATTAATGAGCGTCTTGATTCGTCCAACTTTTGAAAATATTCAGAATCCCATGAATGGTTGCGATTCTTCATTGCAACGGCTACTTCATCGAGGTGATCTCGGACGAACCGGATGTCTAGCATGACTGTCCTTTCGACGTACTTTAACTACTTGGTTAATTTATTAAGATTATCGGTAGAGTTAGTATACTCTTATTCGCTACTCTTCCGAATTATCGCGCGAAGGGTTGGCGTAATGAACAGAAAATCGCGAAAGGAACCACAAAAATCATGGATTTCGCAGCTTTATATCATTTCCTGTTTGAAACTATGCCAGGCATTGGATGTTTAGTTCTTGTGTTTTTAATTGCATCAGTCCTGGTCGCAGCAATCCTGGAACGCAGAACCCTTGCAACCTTCAAAGATCGTGGTAACGTGAAAGACGACGGTTGGAAGTTTGAAGAGGAAGAAGAATCAAAATGACGCAAACCGTTTTGTATGACAGGAAAGCAAATCTCGACTACATCCCCCGTGTAGCAGCTGTTCATGACTTATGTGGTTATGGTAAATGCTCATTGGGAATCGCAATTCCAGTAGTATCTGCAGGCGGCTGCGATGTGTGTCCAGTTCCTACAGGATTGTTTTCGTCCCATACGGCATTCCCTGGCTGGTACATGCATGACACAACCGATATTCTGCCCGATTACTTAGCAGCATGGCAAAATATTGGTGTTGAAATTGATGCTATTTACTCTGGCTTTTTGGGTGCTCCCGAACAGGTAGATATTATTCGCAGTTTGTACGAGCGCTATCCTAAAGCTCTCCGTGTGGTAGACCCCGTAATGGCTGATCACGGCAAAGTATACCCCACCTACACTCCCGAACTTTGCACTGCCATGGCAGACTTGGCATGCGATGCTGATATTCTGACTCCAAACCTTACGGAAGCCGCCATCATCTTAGGTGAAGAATGGCATGGCACGGATATTAGCAATGACGAAGCAAAGCGCATCATTGATGCCCTTATTGAAAAAGGCGCAAAAAACGTTGTCCTGAAGGGCGTTCAGCGCGAAGGCGAAAGCGTTATTCGTAACTTTGCTGCTGGTGTTGATATTGACTTCTTTGAAGCATCGAACGAATATTTGCCCTACATGCTACACGGCACGGGCGATTTATATTGCTCTTGCTTATTAGCGGCAATTATGGCTGGTCGTACGCTGCAAGAAGCCGTTGAATTCGCTGGCGACCTAACCCATGACGCCATGATTGTTTCTAGCAAGCAACCAAATTTTAAAGATCGCGGTGTTAGTTTCGAGCTTCTTATTGGTCGCATCGCAGACTTGCTTCAGAAATAGCAAGTGCAGCCCAGGCCAACTTCGAGCAGTAACGCACCGGGCAACAGCGCACCGGCAGCCAACATAAGTAGCAGAGGCAGCAACGCTGAGCAACACAAGCCGCTCAAGCAACAGCAGACAATATAAACAGTGCGAACGGCAGCATCGAGCGGCACATCTGCACAGGCGGTAGAGGGCCAGCGCAGCACGGGCGGCAGACAGCACTGAGCAACTTCACATAACAGAGCCAGAACGCAAATTTTGGTTCATTTTGGTCAAAATCATAGTGTTGTAGGCATGAAATTCTCGTGCTGAAGTAAGTGGAAATGCAGTTGTTACAATAATTGCTTTGTTGATTACAGCACTTCCCTCAAGCCTTAGCTACAAGATGCCTACAACACAGGATATTTGGCCAAAATTCGCAATTTTTTGCGCGCTACTAAAAACAGCTGCAAGCAAAAGACAGCCCGCCAGAGCAACTTATCAAAATAACGAGAACTGCTGAGGAACAGACTCGTATTCTACGCGCACTTCATTTTCAAAAAGTTGAACCACATGAGTTTCCCATTCCTTAAGCGAAACCACATAACACTGATCATTCTGTTCGAGAATAAGCAATCCTCCAACCATACCAACACACTTACCAGCACATTCAGTAGTGGCATTATCTGGAATCTGCATTTCATTGATGCCTGGAATAAAACCTGCTGCTGCATTTGCGCCCATACTTTCCGTACCTGCATCCTGAAAATAATACGCATTCAAGTCTCTTATTTCCTCAGGAGCAAATCCAGCTACAGCCACTTCAAGAACTTCTGCCACACGAGCCATTTCTCGTTGCAAAACAGAAGCTGCCTGTCCTGAATCGTATGGCACTTCCGTCAGTAAACGAGCCTTCAGTGAAACACGCATCGTTTCTGCGATTCCAGGCTGAGAGCAAAGCGCCGCTTCTAAAATGCGCGCCTCATCAGCATCGCTGAATCGCCCAACTATGCATGCAGACCGAGCACCCTGTTCCAACAAACGTTCAATGCCGCGCGTTTCCGAAGAAATGCCTACCTTTACATGATCAGGGCTGAAATATGCCATGTACACAAAATGAGGCGTCTGATTGTATTCGCGCTGTTGCGGAGAAATGGAATCCGCATAGTAAAACGATGGATTGAATCCCGTTACCTCGCGACATGCTGGGCACATATTGTCCTTTTCGGACGGCAAGAATTCAATCTTTAAGGGGCAAACACTGCTTTCAAATGTGCGTAAATCGAATCTCCCTATGCAGAAGCGTCTGTCCGTCCGAAAGAGGGAAATCGTTTTACCCCACAAGGGATAACGAATTTGCTTTGACGATTCAATTGCGTTGAGCAAGAGATAAGGACCGCGAACTTCGGCTCTAGATTGGCTTTCTGTTTCAGGATCCCCACTAGGAGAACTACCACCAGTAGTAAAATCGTTGCTGGGGAAATCGTGATCGAGAAATCCATACCCTGCTAATACGAGAGTTTGATCTGCTAAAAATTGAGACATAACTACCTTGCCTAACATGCTTAAACTAGTTTTCCCCTTAATCATAAAAAACAATTGCAAAAAAGCCAGTGTAAAAGTTAGCCTTGGTAAATATTTGTTAAAAAGTGGACTTGCAATGCAGTCATATCCATTCAAAGGATCTAAACAGTTGGACAACACCCGCTGCGAGGTTGATGCGATCGTCCCCTTCGCGAAGCTTTGAACGCCTACCATCCTTCACAAAGAAGTTTAGTTGCCTTTAGATAGATACCCCACACGAAGCTTAGGCGCTTGTTGGCAGTCGCCCTTCGCAGCCACCCTTCGCAATCTCTTCCCTTAGGCGGCGTTCTTTTTTGGCATAGCGTACAGGAAGAAAAATCCGATGATAAACAACACCGCAATTGACAACACGCCGATAGAAGCATTTCCCGTAAGCTGAGTAAAAACACTTACTAAAAACGTTCCCATTACCGCTGCGTATTTTCCGAAAATGTCAAAGAACCCGTAATATTCATTCGCTTTTTCTTTAGGAATTAGCTTTCCGTATTCCGAACGCGACAACGCCTGAATACCGCCCTGGAACAAGCCAACACAGATAGCTAGAATCCAAAATTCAGTAGCACTCTTCAAGAAAAATGCTGCAAACATGACGATGCAGAAATATGCCAACACACCAATAAGCAGCATGCGCCTTGTACCAAAGTGTTTTGCTAATTTTCCGTAAGCAATAGCCGAAGGAAACGCCACGAACTGAGTAACAAGCAGCGCTAAAACAAGCTGCGTTGAATCAATGCCCAGATCAGTTCCGTAGCTTGTGGACATCTTAATGACCGTGTGCACTCCGTCAATGTAGAAGAAAAACGCTATAAGGAAAAACAGAAGGCGTTTATCTTTTCCGATGCTTTTAACCGTAGAAGCTAGGCTAGAAAATGTTGTTCTGAATACGTGACTCGAATGCTCACGAAAATGAGTTTGCTTTACATTTTTCGCAATAGGAATAGTAAAAGCAATCCACCAAAGCGCTGTGATAACAAAGGCAATTTTCATGCCAGTGCCCATATCGATGCCGAATGATGGCCCTCCTAAAACCACCGCCAAGCAAACAATAAACGGAACGCAAGAGCCAATGTAGCCCCAAGCATACCCATGAGAAGAAACCTGATCGTAGCGATCCTCCGTAGTGGCATCCACCAAAAAGGCATCATAAAACACCATAGAACCGTTGAGCATGATAGAGGAAATAACATACACCACTAAAAATGCCAGAGCATGTTCAGGAACACCTAGAGCTGCACAAGCAACCGCACCAGTGCCTGCAAACCCAACAAGGAATTTCTTCTTGTTTCCCGCTAAGTCCGCCAAGCTTCCTAGAATTGGCATTAACAACGCCAAAATAAGCGATGCTACTGTTTCGGCATACCCCCAAGCAACAACAATAGATGACCCTTCTTCTGCAAGAGAGCTGAAATACACAGGAATGAGCGCAGTAGAAAGCATAACGAATGCGGAATTGCCCACATCATACAAAACCCAACTAGTTTCTTTTTTGGTCAAACCAAAAGCCACGAGCCTTGCATCCTTTCTCGTTTTAAAAGCACAGAGTCCACAATGGGCTCACCACACAATCTTGCAGCGAGAAAGATCAACCCACTGTATCTAATCTTGTAACGCGCAGAGATCAAACCTACTGCACGCGATCTTGCAACCGACAGAAATTGGGCTTGTCACGCACAATCTTGCAACGATGGAAATCGGAATCGCTACGTGCTGTTTTACAACACGTAAAATTGTTCTAAGTCCAAGCCATATTTCAAACGTTCAAAAGTATACGTTTTGCTGGAACTGAAAGTTTTAAAAAACTGTAAAGAATAAAAAATATGAATTTCGTACAATAAAAGAGTTACTTATTGTGATAGGAAAAATCAAACGGCGCACAACGAAAGGGAGGATTTTATGCCAGCAATTATCACCCATGATCAATTTGCTAGAGAAATGCTCACGCGTCCTGCCACTTCGTTCATTAAAACAAAAGAACAGCGCGATGCATTTGCCTTGGGAAGCCAAGGGCCTGACCCTCTATTCTTCTGCGTGGTATCCCCTTCTCTTGCGCCGTATCGTAACTTAGGCAGTCTCATGCATGACAAAAAGCCTGCTCATTTGATTTATTCCATTTCTAAATCACCAGAAAAAACGCCCTCCAACAAAAAAGAAGTAGTTCGCGCATTTGGAGCGGGTTTTTTGTGCCACTACTTACTCGACCGCGCCGCGCATCCTTTCGTATACGCACAACAATTTGCCTTATGCAATGCTGGAATTGAAGGCCTAGATAAACGTGATGGCCACGAGGTACATGCTGTCATTGAAAGCGAATTGGACGAAATGATCCTCTACACGCACACAGGGCACACCGTTTCATCATTTAAACCTTATAAAGAGATACTTCAAGCAAACGAAGGAACGCTTGCAGCAATTTCTCATGCGGTTTGTTCAACTTTTTGGGAGACATACCAACGTCTTTCGCCTGCGAATCTTTTTGAAAAAAGCGTTCATAACTACCGCAAAATTCAATGTGCCACGTATTCTCCCCATGGCTTTAAACGAAATCTTTATGGTGTAGTGGAACGCAGGTTTAGAAGGCATTCTTTTGCGCAAGCATTCTGCCATAGGCCCCTTGCATTAACCGAAAGTGCCTTTGATAATCACGAACACAACGTATGGGTAGATCCTTTTACAAACGAATGCCATACAACAAGTTTTGAAGATATTTTTACGAACACTCTAGAAGAGGCGAATACCGTTATTCCGCACTTTATCAGCGGATCACTTTCCCTTGATGAGACTATTGCACTCTGCCGCAATTTGAATTTCTCAGGAAAGCCAGCCTGCGCCTAAACAGCACTATTCTTCAAAATAATCTTCCTGTGTTCGCGCCGGAATAGCCACGCTTGCCAAAAATGTTCCAATAGCCAAAGCCCCAAGAGTAGGCGCAAGAAACATTGGATCTGCTAACAGTTGCTCGCCTAACGTATCAAGCAACGATCCAGCAATAAGCCCTGCAATTAACAAAGCCCCCGCAGCAAGCATGCCTAATACGCCCCAAACTTTTTTGCCAGTACCACACAAAAGCGATACCACAACACTAGCAAGCACCCAAGCAAGAATAGTTATCCAAGTAGAAGGCTGCGTGATTACCTGTAGCAGCGTATCGATAAAGCCAGAGCCAACAGAAGTGCCAATATACGCAAGCATATTCCAGTTCAAAAGTGACCCTGACCCTAGTCCCGCAAATAAAACTGCAACTAGTGCAGCATAGAGTGTTGAAATAATAGCGTCACGCACTGGCAAAAGGAAGCCTGCCACAAATGGGGTTAATGGTCCTAATCCCACAGCGCCAAAAATAACTGACGCCAAGCCAACATCGGTTCCCTCAACAGAAAAACGGGCACAATAAAACCACCAAGGCACCGTTGCTGCCATGAGCACGATACCAGGAAGCGGGGCACCACATGCGCACATCACAACGCCAAATCCCTCGCCCGCTATAAGTGCCCCTGCATGAGGAAGAACCGCCGTCACCACCACGCACGCAAGAAGCACGCCCCACACAATTGGCTGGTTTAACCATGCACCCACACCAATAAGAGCGTTAACTCCTAGAACTATCAAAATGATTACAGCCGCTACTGCCCACGTTCTCAATCCAAAAGAACGCATACGTGGCGACATATACCAAGGCTCTGAATAAAAAGGCTCACGCGTATCATCAATGAAACCGTCATGGTCTTCATCATATTCAAAACCTTCAGTGGTTCCGTCTAAATCATCTTCAATTTCAGGCGTCCCTACCAAGCGTTTTAGCGCGTTTTTGCCTTTTCGAGTGCTACCCAAACAAGGCTGCAATTGTTCGGCAAAATCTTTCACAGAATCGTAGCGCTCTTGTGGATCAGGATCTAATGCGCAAAACAAAATATCGTCGATGTCCGCATCAAGACCATCCATACACAATGACGGAATAACTAACTCGGCATCATAAATTGCATCTTCCGCATCGCGAAGCTTATCAACAATAAAGGGATTTCCCCCTGAAATCATTTCATAGGTAAGACTTGCAAGCGCCCACTGGTCGCAACGCTCATCAAGTTCTTGACCTGTCATTTGTTCAGGCGGCATATAGCCGATAGTGCCGCCCGTCGCAATACCATACCCCGACTCCGTAGCCAAACGTGCCAAGCCAAAATCAGTCACTTTAACCTGGCCTTGGCGGTCAATTAAAACATTTTCAGGCTTAATATCAAGGTGGAGGACATGATGCTTATGAGCAACCGTAAGTGCATGCGCCACAGTTTTGAATACATACGCAACAATATCAGCGTTTATTTCGTCTGGATACTGCGCAAGCAAATCAGCAAGTGCCATGCCGTCAACGTACTCAAGAATGAGATACGCCATATTGTTACTTACTTCAAAATCATATACCGAAACAATCGAAGCATCTGAAAGCATTGCCGCAGTTCGCGCCTCATCAAGCCCTGCAACACGAGAGGTATCAAAAGGACGCTCATCAACTAGAATGCTTGCACCTTGACTTGGAAGCGATTCGTTGTCTTCAAGAGGCATGCATTTAATGGCAACCCGTCGCTGAATTCGGGTATCCCACGCCAAAACAACTGAACCAAACGCGCCGCTTCCCGCCTCATCAAGAACAACGTAACGATCAAGCAGAAGGTCTTCATTGGCATTACTGACAGCTTCATATCCAGCGGCAGTGTCATATCCAGCAGCAGCCTGGAAGAAATCGTAGTCTTGATCACCATTTACAGAATTTGCATCTGACCGGCCACGCCGCGATAGAGCGCGAGTTTCATCACCATAGCGCGCCATGTCTTGATAAGGATCAGTATCCTCGTAATAGTCATAATCATCAGCGTATTCACTTCTATGTTTGCGCCAAGGTAACTTCACAAACCAGCCTTTCGAAACTGCTCGGTGCCACACGCCCACAAAACAATAATTCCTAGGCAGATATACGAACAAAACCCGCCTAGGAACTATCATACGATGTTTGTTTAACTATTCTTCGAAGCTCGTAACAAAATGCTTAATAATAGCAGCCGATGTTGGAGTGCAGCGCTCACCTGGAAGGCGATCTTTCGCCCAAGGAAGATCTTCAATAATAGCGGCAGTTGCAGGTGCTGGAAGAGAAAGCGTGCCGTGTGCGCACTCAATTTCACCTTCGCCAGCTTGCAAGGGGGTTGCAATAACCTCATCGGGCGAAAGCACATAAAACGCCGCACAAATTGCGAGCGCATTGCGAATACCACTTGCGTTACCCACTTCATGAAAGTGAGTTTCTTCTACAGAGCAACCATGAACTTTAGCTTCTGCGCCAGCCAATATTTCGTATACCGTATGAAGGTCGGCCTTCACTTGATCTGGCACGGTAAGTGCATCGATGCTTTGGCGAACCTCCACAATAGAATGATGATGCTTATCTGTAATAACAGCATGATTAACAATGTAGTCGAATTCCTTGCGAGCTGCTTCATCCATGTTGTCTAGCAATGTATCCAAAATTTGACCACGAGTTGCGTTTTCGTGAAGATCTAAATGAATTTGCATACTACATTCCTAACGTTTTAAATCATTTCTTGTAGTTTAAGCGTTCTGCGCCCCTGATACTTTCGTACTCTGTTTTTCTTACTGCTTTTACACTCCGTTTTGGCGCCCTTAGTGCTCCTTTGTTTTCCCGGGCAGATGATTAATAAGATGCGCCTGAAATGCTGCACCAAATCCATTGTCAATATTTACAACACTTACCCCACTAGCACATGAATTCAACATTGATAGCAACGCAGCTACCCCATTGAAAGAGGCGCCATAGCCAACACTAGTAGGCACCGCGATAACAGGACAAGATGCCATTCCGCCAATAACACTAGCAAGCGCGCCTTCCATTCCTGCAATTGCAACAATAACCTGCGCACTCATAATGTCGTCAGTATGCGCAAGCAAACGATGCAGACCCGCAACCCCTACATCAAAAAGTCGAACCACCTTGTTCCCTAGTACCTCTGCAGTAAGCGCTGCTTCTTCGGCAACAGGCAGGTCGCTCGTACCAGCACAAGCAATAACGATGTTTCCGTTTCCAGTTGGCTCTGGCATAGGCCCCACAATGCCAACACCAGAAAGCTCATGATAGTTCAAAGGCAAAGAGGTACGCAAAAACGCTGCAGCTTCAGGCTTTAAGCGCGTAATAAGAACGGTTTTTTCGCCTTCTTGCTGAAGAGTGGTAACTATGCCTGCAATTTGTTCAGGCGTTTTACCCGCCCCGTATACTACTTCTGCTGCATTTTGGCGAAGTGCCCGATGATGATCGACTTTGGCATAACCCAGATCTGTAAAGGGTTCTTTTTTCAAAGCTAGAAGGGCATCTTCAACAGAAAGAGCGCCTTGCGAAACGTCAGTCAATATTCGTTCAATTTCATCCGAATGCATACTACCCCTTCTTTATGTAATTGTAGTATTGCCAAATCATGATACTCTAGCGGCCTAGTAATTCCACATTAACAAAGAAGTGCGCCTATACTTTAATGCTAACCGTATAAACGCACTTTTGTTACCGTATCTACTAATTATAAATGACGAAACGAAATTTATCTTAAATTAAAGTAACTATTTATTATTTGTCTGTATTAAGCAATTCATCAACTTTTGGAAGCCATTCGCTAATTTTAATGTGCTGAGGACAAATTTCTTCACATGTTCCACAGCTCGTGCAATGTTCAGCACGGCGTCCATAACTTAATACTTCATCAGCATAAAATTCTTTTGCCAAATCCATGTTGTCGTACAAAACACCCATATTATAAGCACGGAAGTTATACGGAATTGCTATTTTGTTAGGGCACATATCCACACAATAGTTGCACCCCGTGCAAGGAATTGCTGCCTTTGCATCTAGTGCAGCCTTGGCATCATCTACTACTTTTTGTTCTTCAGCACTAAACATGCCAACCGAAGCACGTTTCATATAAGTTAGATTTTCATTTAGCTGATCAGGCGTAGTCATACCAGAAAGCACGCAAGATATTTCGGGCATATTCCACAACCAATCAAATGACCATTCTACATTGCTGCGATTATAGCCAGAATTATCAAACACATCTTGCGCGGTTTGCGGCAAATCGACCAGCAATCCACCGCGCAACGGTTCCATAACCACAACGCCCATGCCGCGTTCTGCTGCCATTTTTGCGCCTTTAACACCAGCCTGATAATCGCGGTCATAATAGTTCAGCTGAATTTGGCAGAAATCCCAATCAGCTGCGTTTAATATTTCTTCAAACAGTTCCAAGTCATCATGAAAAGAAAAACCAATGTGCTTAACTTTTCCACTTTCCTTGGCACGAACCATTGATTCAACAGCATTATTGCGAACCGTCTTTTTCCAGCTACCTCCATTCATTGAATGCAACAAATAGAAATCCAAATAATCCATCTGCAAGCGTTCAAGCTGTTCGTCTAAAAAGCGATCGAAATCTTCAGGAGACTTATAAAGCCAAGCAGGTGATTTGGAGGCAACATATACCTTTTCGCGGTAGCCATCCTTAAGCGCCTGGCCCAAAATAACTTCCGAAGACCCCGAAACGTAGTTGTAAGCCGTGTCAAAGTAGTTAATGCCTTCATCAATTGCGTGGCGAATCATCGCAATTGAAGTGTCTACATCAACGCTATCTATCGTTGTACTATTGGCTGTTTTTCCACCATCTTTTAAAGGCAAGCGCATAACACCAAACCCTAATGGTGAAACTTTAATGCCGGTTTTCCCCATTTCGCGCAACTGCATAGTGCCCCCATAACCTCTGCCAAGTTTTCTTCGCTTCAACAGAATAGCACTATTGATTTAATCCAACGCTCTACAAAGCTTTTATTTACAACGCAGGATTCCCTTAAAACCCCTTCTATCAACAACAAATTTAGCTACAACATTACTCATTATGTAAAAAAAGAGCCAGAAGCTCACCCTTCAAATGAAAATGCAATCATCAAACTGCAACTACATTTGAAAGCCAAGCATGGCTCAACTCGTTTCTTAAAAAACTCAATTACTTATACATTAAACTTAAAGTGCATAACGTCACCATCCTGCACTACATAATCTTTGCCTTCTTGACGAAGCTTACCGGCATCACGGCAGCCCTTTTCGCCGCCAAGTTCAACGTAGTCGTTATACGAAGCAGTTTCCGCTTTAATGAAACCGCGCTCAAAGTCAGTATGAATAACGCCTGCTGCTTGAGGAGCTTTTGCGCCCACAGGAATGGTCCAAGCACGTGTTTCTGTTTCGCCACTAGTAAAGAAGCTTTGCAAGCCCAGAAGCTTATATGCTTCGCGAACCAAACGAGCAAGACCTGATTCATCTAACCCCAACTCATCCAAGAACATCTGAGCTTCTTCTGGTTCAAGTTCAGCCAAATCCGCTTCAGTTTTGGCGCAAATTGGAACTGGCTGCTGCCCATCAATTTCAGGAAGCTCAGCATTAAGCTGGCTTTCATCAACATTAGCAATGTAGAGCAATGGCTTCATAGTAAGAAGGCACAGCTCCTTGATAGAAGCCTTTTCGTCGTCGGATAAATCGAGCGACAATGCACGGTGGCCTTCATTCAAGCCGTCAAGCACCTTTTTGGCGGTTTCAAACTTAAGTACAGCGGATTTATCACGCTTTGCTTCCTTTTCTAAACGAGGAAGTGCCTTTTCAATAGTTCCCATATCCGCTAAAACCAATTCAGTTTTGATAGTTTCAACATCACTTTGAGGGTCAACCTTGCGGGATACATGTTCCACATTTGGATCAGTAAAGAAACGTACTACTTCGCAGATTGCATCCGTTTCACGAATGTTAGCCAAAAACTTATTACCCAAGCCTTCACCCTGAGAAGCACCCGCTACCAAACCAGCGATGTCCACAAATTCAACCGTAGCTGGAACAATTTTTGCAGGATGATCAATTGCCGCCAAGCCCTCAAGCCGGTTGTCGGGTACCGGAACGATACCTACATTAGGCTCAATAGTTGCAAAAGGATAATTTGCCGCAAAACCACTTTTCTTCGTCAGAGCCGTAAAAAGCGATGATTTGCCAACATTTGGAAGTCCAACGATTCCGATTGAAAGAGACACGTGATTCTCCTTGATAGTAGTTTTCCGCAAAGCTTCAAACGCCTTGCCCTTTTATTGTCTTATTTGCGCATCCTAAGTCATCGTAAAAGCAACGAATACTTCAACGAAAACGCAATATTGCGCACACCATAATACCACCAAACATAACAAGAGCCCCAACGGGGCTCTTGAAGAATGCAAAGTGCTAGTTCTCGCGCAGCAAACCTTGTTATAAGCGTTTTATTACATAGTAAACAGACCCATAGTTTGCGCAATGTAGGCAATCAGAATAATAACCAGCACAACAGGAGCAATATACTTAATCATTGCTGCCCATACGCGGCTTAACTTAAACGGCGCAGAAAGCTTTACCTCATCTTCAATAGACTTCGTACCAACAATCCAACCAATAAAGATACAAGTAAGCAGAGCAACAACTGGCATCATGACTGAATTCGAAATAAAGTCAAGGAAGTCAAGAATGGTAGAACCTTCGCCCAATGGAGCGATAAACGACAAAGTGCCAAAACCAAGATTGACAATAATACCCATTAAGGTAGTCCACAACACTACAACAACTAATGCTGTACGACGCTTACAGTGAGTTGCATCCTGGATAATAGATGTACAAGTTTCAACCAACGAGATTGAACTAGTAAGCGCAGCAAACAAAACCAGAATAAAGAAAACACCACCAATGATAGGCGCTATATCACCTAAACCGCTGAATACCTGAGGTAAAACAACAAACATTAGCGTAGGACCAGAATTCTGAGCAACTGCTTCGCCCGATCCCATTGCTGCAAATGCGGCAGGAATAATCATTAAACCAGCAAGCAAGGAAACACCAAATGTGGTGCCCGCGATTTGACCAACGCTAGAAGTAAGTTTTGCACTTTTTTCAAGATAAGAACCATAGGTAACCATAATGCCCATAGCAAGAGATAACGTGAAGAAGGTCTGGCCAAGTGCAGAAATTACCATTTCCGGAGAAAAAGCACTAGGATCTGGCACGAAGTAATAGGAAAGACCCTCAAGAGCACCAGGCAAAGTAAGTGCATAAATAGCAACACCAGCCGCCATAATAATAAGAGCTGGCATCATGATAAGGTTTGCTTTTTCAATACCGCCCTTAACACCACGAGAAACAATAAAGTAGGTTAAGAACATAAACACAAGCATGAATATGATGCTTTCAGGACCGTTTGCAATAAAGGCACTGAAATAGTCACCACCATCGGTAAGCGATGCAATGTCGCCCGTCACATAACAAGCTAAAAACTTAGTTACCCAACCACCAATTACACAATAATACGGAACAATGATAAAAGGCACGGCGGACATCAAAATGCCAATAAATGCATATTTCTTACCATATGCTTTAAATGCACCGATAGAGCTTTGGCCGGTTTTACGACCAAGTGCTGTTTCCAGAAGCAAAAGCGCAATACCAATAGTAAAAACAAATACTAAATAGGTAAGAAGGAAAGTTCCACCGCCGTACTTTGCTGCCAAGTACGGGAAACGCCACATGCTTCCCAAACCAACAGCTGACGCTGCTGCAGCAAGAACAAACGCTAGTTTTCCCGACCAAGAAGCGCGGCCTGCTGCCTGCGCTGATTCCGTTGAAGTCATCTCGTTCTTCTTTCTTTGTATGCCTTTTATTGTTTGACATACATCAGACAATTTACACAAGGCTTAACTATAGCAAACTATTACAAATGTGTAACATGGAATTCGAAAGAGCGCCACTTCGGCGGAGCAACGGAATGTACTATTTACATAGCGATCGGCTATAAGGCACGATATTGAAATCAATCTGTTGAACAGCAGTACGCTAATGTAACAGTTTTAGGAAAATTGGGTCGCTTCTAGTTACTTCGCAACTTCGCATGCTTCGCTACAGGATGCTCTCCATTTCTGCATACGAGGATCATGCACACGTTTTCCTTCATAACTAACATGCCAAAACACCAAACCTTGAGCTGGTGCATTTTCACCAGCAGCGCTTCTATTGCGCGCTTCAAGCACTTCTGCCATCCATTCGGGGTTTCGCTGACCACGCCCCACTGCAGCAAGACTTCCCACAATAGTGCGCACCATTGAATGCAAAAAGGCATTGCCCTTTACGGTAATAACTACCAAATGTTCACCCCAAAGCTCATCAGGTTCAACGGTGATGCTAAATATATTACGCATAGTAGATTTGCCTTCAGCAGAAACCGCCATACAGAAACTCTTAAAATCGTGTTCTCCAATTAAATAGGCCGCCGCTTTACGCATGGCATCTAAATCCAATTCCTTAGGAATATGCCAGCTGAAATTTTTCATAAGTAAAGGCGCCGCTTTGTCAACGCAAATGAAATAACGATATTCGCGCATTGTTGCAGAAAAACGAGCAGAAAATCCTTCTAGTTTTTGCTGAATGCTACGAATAGAAATATCTTCATGCGTCAAAGCATTTAAGGAACGAAGAAGTTTGTAATCGCTCCTGTTAGCGTATTCTTCTTGAGTTACCTCGAAACTAACTATTTGACCTTTAGCATGAACTCCAGAATCGGTTCTGCCTGCGCATACTGTTTCAATAGGGCGCCGAAAAATAAGCGCTAACGCTTCTTCGATACTGCCCTGTACTGTTAGTTGGCCAGGTTGACGCGCAAAGCCAGAAAAAGGAGCACCATTGTAAGCCACTTCCAACGCTATGATTACAAGCGCCTTCCCCTCATCAGAAGAAAGCGCTTTAGAATTTACATCTGTTTCAGCTAGATCCGTCGCAGTTTCGCAAGGTTCCGTTACTTCGTTAGCAGAGCCCATTCCACCTACTACTTCGAAACTTTTGTTATAAGAAGAAGACACGTTAACTTGCCTTCCAAACTGGTCTGCCAAATAAATCTGCTAAGTGAGCCTTTAAATGCGCACTATTAGAATCAGTTGTAAGAGGAAGTTCAGCCCTCATACGCTTGCCGCAGTGTTCATTTACATACAGAATCACAGGGTCCTTTCCAGGATGCGCCTTCAAAATACGCAGCAATTTGTCGGTTGCCACCGAATTCAGCTCATTGGTTGCCAGCGTAAGTTCAAGCTGCATTGGAGCTACGTTCATTTCAGCTTCAGAAAGCTCAAGGGGCTTTGCTTCGTATACCAAAATCTGGTTGCCGCGATCACTTACTTCAAACTTGCCCTTACAGGTAATAATGGCATCTTCCTGAATAGCAGCCTGATTCTTTTCGTAATCAAAGCACACACATTCAATATGACCCGTGGTGTCTTCCAGCGTAAAGCTTGCCATTAAGGTGCCGCGCTTGGTGCGGCGAATATTGGTTTCAGAAACCATACCCGCAAACGTAGCAGACTTGATGCTTTCTTCCCTATCCATCAAATCACCCAAGGTGTACTTCATGGTACGAGACAGATAATTTTCGTATGGACGAAGCGGATGGTCGGAAACATACATCTTCAAAATGTCTTTTTCAAACGCAAGCTTAGTACGCCTATCCCATTCAATACCATCAGGCTCTGGGATATCTTCCTTGAACGAATCATCAACATCCGCAAACATGCTGAACATATCCATCTGACCAGCATCTTTGTCTTTTTGACGCTTGGCAGCACTTTCCAGCAAGGGCGTTTCGTCAACAAAGTACATAAGCTGTTTGCGCGTATAACCCGTAGAGTCAAAACCGCCTGACTTAATTAGAGCCTCAAGCGTTTTGCGATTGTAAGCCGATGAGTCCACACGATTTACGAAATCATGCAACGAGGTATAAGGGCCATTCTTTTCGCGTTCGTCAATGATAACCTGCGCAACCTTTTCACCCACGCCGCGAATACCCGCCAAACCAAAACGGATACCATCATCAAGAGGAGTAAATTCCAGGTTTGACGAATTAACGTCAGGCGACAAGACAGGAATACCTGAACGATTACAACTTGCAATGTATTTAATTAGGCGATCTGAGTTGCCCATGTATGAAGACAACACAGCAGCCATATAGTCATTGGGATAATGCGCCTTCAGGTATGCCGTACGCATAACCAAAATTGCATACGCAGCTGAATGCGACTTGTTGAATGCATACTTAGCGAACTTTTCAGCGTCTTCCCAAATCTTTTTAGCAATTTCTAGGCTGAAGCCATTATCAACCGCACCCTGGTTCCAGTCTTCTTGAAGTTGACGCATGACGTCAATCTTCTTTTTACCCATAGCCTTACGCAGCTTGTCTGCCTTACCAGCAGAAAAGCCCGACATAACCATGGATATCTGCATGATCTGTTCCTGATAGACCATGGTGCCATAGGTTTCTTCCAAAAGCGGACGCAGACGATCATCATAGTAATGAACAGGCGTTTTACCGCTTGCAACCATAACGTAGTCGTCAACCATGCCAGATTCCAAAGGACCCGGACGGTTCAGCGCAATAGAAGCTACGATGTCAGAGAATCTATGCGGTGGAAGGCGACTAAACAAGCTCACATACAGTGCACTTTCAACCTGGAACAAACCATCCATGTTGCCACTACGCAGCAACTCAAAAGCTTTTTCATCGTCGGTAGGAATTTCCTCTGGAATAATTTCTACCCCGAAACGCGTTTTAATATTGCGGCAGGCACGAGACAAAACACCCAAA
Organism: uncultured Eggerthella sp.; assembly: GCA_900556585.1. GTDB lineage: Bacteria > Actinomycetota > Coriobacteriia > Coriobacteriales > Eggerthellaceae > Anaerotardibacter. Next base: position 22,643 of record USPD01000008.1, on the reverse strand, counting down.
GTACGCAGACCCAAGAAGTCCATCTTCAACAAGCCCAGATCAGGCGTGTAATGACCGTCATATTGGGTAATGATGCCGCCGCCCTTGGTATCGCGCTTCATAGGAACATGATCGCTCATGGGGTCACGGCAAATAATGGTCGCGCATGCATGAACACCTTCGCCGCGCACATGACCTTCAATGGAACGCGCTGCGTCAATAACACGACGGACATCTTCTTCCGTATCGTAGGCCTGCTTTAAATCAGGATTTTTTGCCATAGCATCATCAATAGTGATGCCAAGTTCGTTACCAATAAGCTTGGCAACTTTATCTCCTACTGCATAGGGGTAGTCAAGAACACGCGCAGCATCGCGCACCGCATTCTTTGCCTGCAACTTACCGAAAGTGATTACACCTGATACGTGGTCTTCACCATATACATCTTTAATATGTTCAATTACTTCCTGACGACGTTCATCTTCGAAGTCAACGTCGATATCAGGCATCTCAACACGTTCGGGAGACAAGAAACGTTCAAACAGGAGGCCGTTACTTAACGGATCTAAGTCTGTAATTCCCATAGCGTATGCAACAATAGCGCCAGCAGCAGAACCACGACCAGGACCTACACCGATGCCCTGGCTACGAGCCCATTCAATATATTCTTGAACAATAAGAAAGTATGCCGGGAAGCCTTGCTGAATAATAACGCCCATTTCATAATCAGCACGCTCCTGCACTTCTTGCGGAATTGGTTCGCCATAGCGACGAACAAGACCTTCCTGTACGCGCTTGCGGAAATAAGACTCTTCCGTTTCGCCTTCTGGCAAGGGGAACCGTGGCAAAATAGCATCACGTTCAAGTTCAACGTTGCACTTTTCTGCCAGCGTTACCGTATTATCGCACGCCTCGGGAAATTCTTTTAACGCTTCACGCATTTCCTCTTCAGTTTTCATATAGAACTGATCATTTGGAAACTTGAAGCGTTTTTCCTGGGTAATAGTGGAGTTCGTGCCAATGCACAACATGATATCCTGCGCCACCGAATCTTCCTGAAGCAAGTAGTGGAAGTCATTAGTAGCAATAGTTTGCAAACCAAGTTGATTAGCGATTTCGGTAAGCTTGCGATTCATTTCAAGCTGAGTCATGCCACCATTAGTGGTAATGCCTTGATCCTGCAATTCAATATAAAAATCGCCCGGTTCATAAAGCGAAGCAAAACGCTTAGCCCATTCAACCGCTTGAGCAAAATCCCCATCATCAATGCAACGAGGAATAATGCCCGCAATACAAGCACTCGTCGCAATAATACCTTCGGAATACTTTTCCAACATTTCAAAGGTTGTGCGTGGACGATAATAAAAATTGTCTACATGTGATTCACTAACCAACTTAATAAGGTTGTGATAACCCGTATTATTTTTTGCCAGTAAGATCATATGATGCAGACGCTGCTTTTGCTTCTTTAATTCACTATCTGTTGTGAAATAAATCTCGCAACCAAAAATTGGCTTTACCCAAATGCCTGTTTCTTTCTTTACCTTTTCACAAGCATCAGCCAATTCTGGAACACCGCTCATAACACCATGATCAGTAATAGCAACAGCGGGCATGCCTAAATCTGCCGCACGCTTTACCATGTCATAAATATGGGTTGCACCATCAAGCAGAGAATATTCCGTATGGTTGTGAAGATGAACAAATGCCATATATACTCACGCCCTTAATATGCTCTATGCATTGTTGCGCCTAAACAACATCTAAGCCTAATTAACACTTCGAATTACACTATATTGTGGTCACTAAACGTGAAATGGATTGCGCGGGAGTGTGTTTAAAGTGCGATTCGCGCGTTGCAAACGGTACCATAGATAGCTGCAACTTTCATTTCTCGAATACCCATCTTAGCAGCATTCAATGATTCAAGCACCGAACAGATGATGGATTCTATGAGAAGTTTTGTTAACAGATTTTGTTATTTGCCATCGGGTTCTTCATATTCAAAAGGAAGTTTGCCTGAAAGTGCTTTTTCTTTGGCATGCTGCTGCACCTTAAGCCAACGTAATTTCCTTCGTAAAACTGAATTTGCAATAAATTGCTCTGAGGTAAGAGATTGAAGCCGCTTTTCTAATTCAGGAATAGCTTTTTCCAGTATATCCATATTAATATCCTGAATTTGGCGTGTTTTATCACATAGAACAATTACGCGACTACCAAGAACCTGTAAATAGCCACCCATGTTTGCTGCAGCAATAACAGGACCCGATTCAGATGACTCTCTTCCCCAAATAACGCCATCTTTCAATGCAATTAAAGCCGGACAATGATTTTCCAAAACGCCTAAATAGCCTGCTTCGCCATGAACGTTTATTGAATACAGTTCACCAGAGAACAACATTCTATCTTTTGCGACCACATCACAATGCAGTACTGACATATGCGTCTCCTCTAACAGCTTTTCTTCGCCTAGACGTAATCTTTGTTCTTTTATAAAGCCAACCAGTATTCATAGAGGCTTATTATTTTGGATATACCTAGAAAATAATCAATGAGGAATGCTATCAGTGATTCTTTAACTACCTTCCAATAAAACATAAAAATACGCTGAATAGCCACACCTTATTAACCAATTCCAACACACATAGTATCGTTATTGAACATTTAATACGAGTTCGTAACATATTCAAAGCTCTGGATTCCATTCCGGACTTACCAATAGCACAGAATCCACAATCGTGCACAAAAAAATGACCCCTTCCCAAGCGGAAAGAGGTCATTTGAAATGCTGGTACCTTCGGAAACCTAGTCGTCCGGAGGAATCGTGGAAGAAACCCTAGACGTACTGGCTTTCCTTCTCCTTAGCAGCAAGTTGCACTTTGGCCCAGCGAAGCTTTCGAGTAAGAACGGAACGAGAGATAATGCTGTCTTCACGAAGGTTAGCAATACGCTGTTCAAGCTCTGCGATTTCCTTACGTGTCTTATCCTCGTTGATGCGCTTAATTTCACGCGTTTTGTCACAAAGAACAATTACGCGTTCACCCAAGCACTGGACATAGCCGCCCATAATAGCCGCACTCAACGTGGTGCCGCCTTCGGGCTTAGTGCGTGCCCAAATAACGCCATCATGAAGAGCGGTAACAAAGGGCTCATGGTTAGCCATGATACCAAGTTCGCCTTCGGTTCCGGGAACCATTACAGAATGGAGTTCGCCGGAAAAGAGAACCTTATTCTTGGCTACGACATCACATTTGATAGTGGACATAATTTACTCTTCTTCCTGCTTCTCCTGCTGCTTAATCTCCTCGTAGGCTGCGTAAACATCCTCAATTGCACCCTTGTTGCGGAAGCAAACCTCTGGGATTTCGTCGCAGTTGCCGCTGAGGATTTCCTTAAAGGAACGAATAGTATCCTCAAGCTTTACATAAACACCGTCTTGACCGGTGAACTGCTTAGCAACATGGAAAGGCTGACCTAAGAAGCGCTGAATCTTACGAGCGCGGTTAACGATGATCTTCTGATCCTCGGAAAGTTCTTCCATACCCAGAATAGCAATGATGTCCTGAAGATCCTGATACGTCTGAAGGATCTTCTGTACACCAACAGCAACTTCATAGTGCTCTTCGCCAACGATTTCAGGGTCAAGAGCGCGAGAAGTAGACTCCAGTGGGTCAACTGCAGGATAAATACCCATTTCAGCAATGGAACGGTTAAGAACCGTCTTTGCATCCAAGTGGGTAAAGGTCGTTGCAGGAGCAGGGTCAGTCAAGTCGTCAGCAGGAACATATACTGCCTGAACGGAGGTAATAGAACCAGTCTTCGTAGAGGTAATGCGTTCCTGAAGGTCGCCCATTTCAGTAGCCAGAGTTGGCTGGTAACCTACTGCAGAAGGCATACGACCGAGCAGAGCGGATACCTCAGAACCAGCCTGGGTGAAACGGAAGATGTTGTCGATAAATAACAGTACGTCCTGGCCCTGGTCACGGAAGTATTCAGCTTCGGTAAGACCACAAAGACCTACACGAAGACGTGCTCCAGGAGGCTCGTTCATCTGACCATAAACTAAGCAGGTTTTGTTAATAACGCCTGCATCAGTCATTTCGATGAACAGGTCAGTACCCTCACGAGTACGTTCGCCTACACCAGTAAATACTGACGTACCGCCATGTTCCTGAGCCAAGTTGTTAATGAGCTCCTGAATAATAACGGTCTTGCCTACACCAGCGCCGCCGAACAAACCAGTTTTACCACCCTTAATGAAGGGCTGAATAAGGTCAACAACCTTAATACCAGTTTCATAGATCTCGGTCTTGGTAACCAAGTCTTCGTAAGCAGGTGCAGGACGATGAATTGGGTAGTACTCTTTAACGTCAGGCATTGGCTTGCCGTCAACGGGTTCACCCATAACGTTCCAAATGCGACCAAGGGTCTCTGGACCTACTGGCATCATCATAGGATTGCCAGTGTCCTTTACTTCAAGGCCACGCTGCAAGCCATCGGTAGATGACATAGCTACCGCGCGAACCAGATCACCAGGAAGGTGAAGCTGGACCTCGAGGAGAACCTTTACGTCGCCAATGGGGGTAGTAGCTTCAACGGTCAACGCGTTGTAGATTGCAGGGATTTGGCCCGGAGCAAACTCAACGTCGACAACAGGGCCAACGATACGGACAATATGACCGATCGCACCACCCTGGTTGGCCGCAGATGTAGTAATTTCTTCAGCCATTTAGTCCTCCAAAGCTGCGGCGCCACCAACGATTTCGTTAATTTCAGTTGTAATGGCACCTTGACGTACACGGTTATAAACTCGATTGAGTGTTTCAATCATTTCATTGGCATTATCCGTCGCGTTTTTCATTGCGTTACGACGAGCAGCCTGCTCTGCGGCAGCCGATTCAATAAGTACATAGTAGAAATAACCACTCAAGTACTCAGGGAGCAACTGATTCAGAACACCCTCTTCGCTTGGTTCGTATTCAATAGAACCAGGCAAGTCAGGATTGTCTGCATCGGGTTCCATAATGCCGCCAAACTTAAAGCGTTCGCCCTCAGGAACGAATGACTTCAAGTCAACAGGCAAAATACGATGCATAGTAGGAACCTGTTCAGCAGCATTCTTTGCGTGATTGTAGATAGTGATAACTTCATCGATATTGCCATTGAGATAATTCTCAACACAATAGTCGGTCATAGCTTCAGCTTCTTCAACACGCGGGTCGGCGGAAAGATCGCGGAATGCAAGTACTGGTTCGTGTTCACGGTACTTGAAATACGCAATAGCTTTCTTACCGCAAGCAATTACGGCAACGTTTTTACCTTTTGCCTTACGATCCTTCATGATCTTTTCAGCACGACGCAAAATGCTTGAGTTAAAGCCACCAGCAAGACCACGGTCAGAAACAACAGCTACGATAAGCGTAGTTTTTACTTCGTCGTGTTCCTTGGTCAGTGCAGCATTACAGCTACCCATACGACCAATATTGCCGAGCAACTCGCGCATTGCATTAGCAAATGGGGTCGCCGCATCGCAACGCTCAGTAGCGTGGCGAATCTTTGCGGCGGCAACCATCTGCATGGTATGCGTAACCTGCTTCGTCGATTCGACGGATTTTATTCGTCTTTCGATATCGTGAAGGTTCGGCATAATCAGACCACCTTACGCGATGAACTGAGACTTAAATGCTTCGATTTCAGCATTAAGCTCGTTTTCGATCTCGTCGGTAAACTTCTTGCCGTCCCTCAACTTAGCAACCGTATCGGAGTGGTTGATACGCAGGTAGTCAAGCAATTCACCGCGGAAGCGAACAATGCTTTCAACCGGAATATCATCCAAGTAACCCTGATTGCCAGCGTAGATTGCGATTGCCTGTTCCTCAACGGGCAGCGGGGTGTAACGAGGCTGCTTCAACAGTTCAGTCATAGCTGCACCACGAGTGAGCTGCTGTTGAGTTGCCTTATCAAGGTCGGAACCAAATTGAGTAAATGCTTCCAACTCACGATATGCTGCCAAGTCAAGACGCAGAGTACCTGCAACAGACTTCATGGACTTAACTTGAGCGTCACCACCTACACGGGATACAGACAGACCTACGTCAACAGCAGGACGCTGACCCTGGAAGAACAGGTTAGTCTTCAGGTAAATCTGACCGTCAGTAATAGAAATTACGTTCGTAGGAATGTAAGCACCTACGTCGCCAGCCTGAGTTTCGATGATAGGCAATGCAGTAAGTGAACCTGCACCGTTTTCATCAGAAAGCTTAACTGCACGTTCCAGAAGGCGTGAATGCAGATAGAAAATATCGCCAGGATATGCTTCGCGTCCTGGTGGGCGACGAAGGGTCAATGACATCTGTCGATAAGCAACTGCTTGCTTTGACAGGTCGTCATAGATGCAGAGTACGTGACGTCCTGGATTGTCTGCGCCTGCAGGCTTTCCGTCTTCGCCGGTGTACATAAAGTATTCACCAATTGCTGCACCAGACATAGGAGCAAGATACTGCATAGGAGCAGGATCAGATGCAGTTGCAGCAACAACAATGGTGTAATCCATAGCGCCGCGACGTTCGAGGGATTCCACAACCGTAGATACGGTAGAAGCCTTCTGACCAATTGCAACGTAAACGCAGATCATATTCTGACCCTTCTGGTTCAGAATAGTGTCAATTGCAATAGCGGTCTTACCAGTCTGACGGTCGCCAATGATAAGTTCACGCTGGCCACGTCCAATTGGAACCATAGCATCGATCGGAATAATACCGGTCTGCATTGGCTCATGAACTGGCTGACGTTCGTGAACACCAGGAGCCTTGAACTCAATAGGACGATATCCTTCAGCCTCAATTGGGCCCTTGCCGTCAATAGGTTCACCAAGTGCATTAACAACACGACCGATCATACCTTTACCAGAAGGTACTTCGAGGATACGGCCAGTAGTGCGGCACTGGTCATTTTCTTTGATTGCAGTGATGTCACCCAGGAGTACGGCACCAACCTCGTCTTCCTCAAGGTTTTGAGCCAGACCATAAACGATCTTGCCACTTTCGCCGGTGAACTCCAAGAGTTCGCCCTGCATAGCACCCTTAAGGCCGTCGATACGAGCAATACCGTCGCCAATTTGTACAACAGAACCGACTTCGCGAGATTCAACGCTGGTATTAAGGGCATCAAGCTGCTTGCGCAGTGCTTCGTCGATAGACTGTGCGGTGATTTCAGTCACTAGCATTCACCTCCATCTGTCTTTTCTTTAAGAGCGATGCGGGCACGGTCAAACATAGTGCGAACGCTAGCGTCCACATAGCGACCACCCGTGCTCATGATGATGCCGCCCTGAATGGAAGGATCGATGTGCTCTACCAGCACGCATTCCCTTCCCAAGTCGGATTCGGCCTTTTCAGTAATTACAGTTCGCAAGTTGTCATCAAGCTCTACAACCGTCGTTACGTCAACAACGTTGAAGTTCAACTTGGAAACAATAAGCTCTTCATACTTGTGACATACCGCACGAAGCTTACCCATATCGCACCTAGATGCCATAACAGAAAGCAACGCAACCAAAATATCGTTGTATGAACCAAATACGCCCTTTACAATACCTTCGCGTTCTTCTGGGGTATAACCCTCATCATCACACGCAAGGCGAAGGTCAATATTTGAAGCCATGAAACCAAGGATCTCCAGCATCTGGTTGCGGATCTCAACGACCGCTTCCTTACCGCCAGCGGCATTAGCGCCATCGATAGCAGCATTTGCGTATGCCGCGACCGTTTCATTGATGACATGACGATTAGGCATTTAAGCTACCTGCCTCTTTTACATAGCGTTCGATGAGCTTGCGATGCTCTTCGTCGCTGAAATCTTCACCGATCAAGCGAGATGCTACTGCGATAGACGTATCAGCCATAGAATTCTGAAGATCCTTCAATGCTGCACGCTTTTCAGCTTCAATAGCAACCTTTGCCTTCTCAATCATTGCGTCTGCTTCAGCACGAGCACGCTCGGTGATTTCCTTTTCAAGAGCTTCACCGGACTTCTGTGCGTTGTTGAGCATGTTTGCAGCCAAAGACTTAGCGCCTTCGAGCTGTTCTTGATACTCAGCCAACAGACGTTCGCTTTCCTGGCGAGCCTCTTCGGCTTTTTCCAGGTTAGTTTTGATTGTATTCTCGCGCTTTTCGAGCATGCCTTCAAATAAAGGCCAACCGAACTTAGCAAGAACAACCCATAAGATAATGAAGGCTACGAGCATTGGAATAAATTCTTCCATCTGGGGAAGAATTGCTTCAATTCCTGCTCCACTTTCTGCGGCGAATGCGGACATTGGGCAAACTGCAGACGCAGCAGCAAAAGCGAGAACACCGCTTGTGCAGTTACGTACATATTTGCTTACCGTTGTGTTCAATTCGCTTGCCTCCTTCTCTTCTAATCGGAATTTCGTCAACTCTCGTTGGATTTACTAGCCGATGAAGAAAAGAACCAAACCAAGCAGTGCCAATGCCTCAGACATTGCAGCACCGATGAAGAAGTAGCCCATGAGCTGACCCTTCATTTCTGGCTGGCGAGCAGCGGATACGCACAGACCATAGGTAGCGATGCCGATACCAATGCCAGGGCCGATTGCTGCGAGGCCATAGCCAACGACCTTAAGCGCAGCGATAGCGAGTGTAAGTTCCACGATTACCTCCTTTAGCGGGATGAGAGCCTATCCCCCATCCTTATTACCTTTCAGCTGTAAGTTACTTATGTACCAGCTGTAGTACCAAAATTATGCGGCAGTACTAAACTGCCTGCGCCCAAACGAGCGCCAAGCCAAATTCTGCGTTCCTTCTTGATCAGTGAGGATGGATGGCCATACCAATGTAGGAAGAAGACAGAATGGTAAATACGTATGCCTGCAAGAAAGCAACCAAGGTTTCCAGCGCATACATAAAGAACAGCAAGAAGAACCATGCTACTGCAGGAATTGCGGTTACAAAGTCCATATTGAAGATCGCAGTCTGCAAGAAGATGGTGGTTGCCAGAGAGAATACAGCCAAAACCATATGTCCAGCCAGCATGTTGCCATAAAGTCGAACTGCCAGAGTAAGAACACGGATGACCATAGAAACAAATTCAAGGAACCAGATAATTGGAATCATAGGTCCTGGAACACCAGAAGGAGCGAAGCTCTTCATATAGCGGAAAACGCCCAATTCCTTCAAACCGTAGAAGTTGAAGTAAATGAAAGAAATAATAGCTAATGCCCATGTAATGGAGATGGTGCCCATTGCTGCTTTAGCACCTGGGATAAGACCAATTACATTAGCGATAAGGATCATGAAGAACAGTGTTGCCAAGAATGGAATGTGCTTCTTGAATCCTTCACCAATAACATCGGCGCCTACGCTTTCACGGATAAAGCTGTAGCCATATTCAACCGTAGCCGTGAACTTCTTGTGGGGGATCAATTCCAATTTGCGTCCGCTAATAAGAACAATTAGCAGAACCAAAATAAGCGCGATGAACATATACAGTACATACTGCGATACATTCCATCCCGCAATGGAAAAGACCGTCGCCGAATCAAACGAAGACGAAAGATGCTGCGCCTCCTCGACGAACTGTGAAAGTGCTTCACCCATCTTGATTCCTTACCTTTCCGTTGCCTTATTTCTTGCGTTTAGCAAGGACGTTTTTGTAAACGACATAAAGAGACGTCGACACAATAAGTGCCGCAATCTCGGCTATACCAAATGGAAGAATGGATTCACGTGCAACCTGAGCACAAATGATCATGGCAACAATTACGACGATGAGAGACACGAACGTGCCCGCCAGCCCGTAGAGCCCCATGCTCATTGCAGATAAGCTGTCTGAACGTCTAGCAAGACGTAGAGAAATGAAAAGAGGAAGGAACCCAATAATTCCTGCCACAATTCCTGCTGCTATAGCTGCAAGCATGCTTTCCTTTCCTTCGGTAGCGGGCCATGTAGACCCTAAACCACATGAAGCATATAGTTCTTCAGGCGGTTTTATGTATCGTTTTCGATAAAGTGCCTTATATGTGGGCGAATGGCAACAAAACCATTGCAAATTGCACTGTATCTTACATGAATAAGGTTCCCTGTAAACAAAACAACAAAGAGCCAACACATGCAAAGAACACTGTACCTTACGAACATGTTATAAGAAACACTTTGTTTTGAATTTAATGGTTAATAATTGCATTTTGTCCGTGAATGGCATGCTAATTCACGTGCCAAATATCCGACATTTGTTCAATTATGGCAAACAGTCTATTTCCAGACCCACAAAACTAGCAAATTTGACCATCAAAGACGCGCATCTTAATTCCTGATTCTTCCAAAAGCTCCATGGCAAGCTTATCGGGATAAGGATTTTGATAAATAATTTCCCCGATGCCAGCATTAATAAGCATTTTTGCGCATACAACACATGGTTGAGTTGTGATATAGATTGACGCTCCTTCTATGTTGATGCCATAACGTGCCGCCTGAAGAAGGGCATTTTGCTCAGCATGAAGACCGCGACATATTTCATGACGCTGACCTGAAGGTACTCCTAACTGCTCGCGCAAACAGCCCGTAACATCACAGTGGCGCAAACCCGTTGGAACGCCGTTATATCCCGTTGCTAAAATACGGCGATCTTTAACAATCAAAGCACCTACCGCACGACGCATGCAAGTAGTGCGCGTTGCAACTTCATGAGCAAGCATCATAAAGTATTCATCCCATGAAGGACGCTCGTGTTTTTCTATCACGGCAAAGCCTCCTTTGCTATCAGGCTTTAATTCTAATAGTTGGTATTAAATTGTGACCTGCAAATATGTCATCAAACCAATGCCTAGAACCATAGGCCTTCGCCTGCATTCGCAGACCTGCGTTTAGACCTACGAAACCTACAGCGCGTTTACGCCTTTGGACCTTCGCTTGTTACAGGTGTTCCTGTGGTTTGAAAAATACGGTCCCCCGCATCACCTAAACCAGGAACAATATAAGCGTTTTCGTTTAAGCCCTCATCCAAGGCGCACGTAAATACGCGCACATCTGGATCAGCATCCAAAACTGCCTGAACTCCCTCAGGAGCAGCCACAATAACCATAGCAACAATATCTTTTACCCCACGGGAGCGAAGAGCATGCAAGGCTGCACATAAAGAGCCCCCCGTTGCCAACATAGGATCAACCAACAACACCTGACGTTCATGTATATATCCAGGCATTTTCGCGTAATACTCAATAGGTTTGTGAGTGGTTTCGTCACGGTACATGCCCAAGTGGGCCACTGGCGAAGAAGGAATGACTTCCAACATAGCATCAAGCATCGCAAGGCCTGCACGCAGAATAGGAACAATTACAGGTTCTTGCTTAGCAATGCTTTCGCACGTGCATGTTGCAATAGGTGTTTTGATTTCAACCTGACTGGTTTTAAGGTGCTTGGTTGCTTCATAGCATTCCAGCAAAGTTATTTCATGAACAGTTTGGCGAAATACTGAACTGGGCGTTTTTTCGTCACGCAATACAGAAAGCTTATGCGCAATAAGCGGATGATCCAACACGGTAAGACGGTCTCCGAAACCATGTTCTTGCACGATAATCTTCCTTCCAAATGTAATTTTTTCTAATTAGGTAATAATACCTTCTTTATAAACCAATAAGTCAATCAGACCAGTAACAAAAACTTCCCCATAAAAAAATAATGCCCTCTTCAAAAGAGGGCATTACCAAAGGTATGTTTTTTAGAATTCAGGGTACAAAGGATGCTTTTCGAGCAGTCCTGCTACCTCATCAGCAATTTCATGCAGACGATTTTCATCCTGTGCGCTATAAACGCTGGCGGCAATAAGCTGACCAATGCGCTTGAATTCGTCCTTATTGAACCCACGCGTGGTAGCTGCAGCAGATCCTACACGAATACCACTTGTCACAAACGGAGAACGGGTTTCATTTGGAATAGTGTTTTTATTAACAGTCAAACCAACGCTTTCAAGAATCTTTTCTGCATCCTTGCCAGTTACATCAGCCGAAGTTAAATCAACCAAGCATAGATGGTTGTCGGTTCCGCCAGAAACCAGACGAAGGCCGCCGTCCACCATGCCTTCACCCATAGAAGTTGCATTTTCTACCACATGATCAATATAGGTCTTGAATTCTGGCTTCAAAGCTTCACCAAAAGCAACGGCTTTAGCAGCAATAATATGCATAAGCGGACCACCCTGAGAACCAGGAAATACTGCCTTGTCAATTTTCTTTGCAATTTCTTCGTTATTGGTAAGAATGAAACCACCACGAGGACCGCGCAGGGTTTTATGACTCGTAGAAGTAACTACGTCAGCATAAGGAACAGGGCTTGGGTGAGCACCTGTTGCAACCAGACCAGCAATGTGAGCCATATCAATCATTAAGTAAGCGCCTACCTCATCGGCAATTTCGCGCATACGCTTAAAGTCAATTACACGAGGGTATGCTGAAGCGCCACCAACAATCAGCTTTGGCTTGCATTCTTTTGCAATGCGTTCCATTTCGTCATAGTCAATCAGTTCTGTTTCTGGATTTACGCCATAGGCAACAATGTGGTAGTCCTTACCAGAATAATTAACCGGAGAACCGTGAGTCAAATGTCCACCGTGATCAAGCGATAAACCTAAAACGGTGTCACCCAGATTCACCAAAGCTTGATATGCTGCAAAATTTGCATTTGCACCGCTGTGGGGCTGAACATTTGCAAATTGACAATTGAATAACTTCTTGGCACGATCGCGTGCCAAGTCTTCAATGATGTCTACCTTTTCGCAGCCACCATAATAGCGTTTTCCGGGATAGCCTTCTGCATATTTATTAGTAAGAACAGAACCCATTGCCTCCATTACCGCAGGTGATGCAAAGTTTTCTGAAGCGATTAATTCGATAGATGAGCGCTGACGAGACAGCTCCTGTCCAATCGCATCGGCAACTTGGGGGTCTTCAGCGGTAAGATGGTTGAGGAACATAATGTTTGTGCTCCTTTCAAGCAAGGTTCCTATTTTCCTGTTCGTCACACCTTATCACATTGGTCAAACAACAAGATAGGGTGAGCATATAAACTCACCCTACTCCTACATTATTTCAATTGTATTTAATACATAATGCTTCTTTTTCAGAATAAATTCCTATACATCTTTGTTTTTTCACTTAAAGCGAATAGTCACCAATCATGGCATCCATCAATGCGGTTTGGTTTGCAGCGCCCTGGTCAAGAATCCATTCATCGCCTTCTTTAGTAAGTTCAAAGGTAACGGTGGTTTCTACAGGACTTGCATTGTTGATGCGTTCCATAATGGTTTGTCCAGCATACGAATAAACTTCATCCATAGAAGTAAATCCTTGTGATTGGACATCTGCCTGGAAATTTGTTTGCCATTCCATCATGATAGGACCAAGTTGTTTACTGGTAACCGCAACTTCAGCCGTTGCCGTATCGCCATCAACGCTGATGGTTCCTACGGTATAACTGAATCCATCAATCCAAGATGTTACCAATTCGGTCGAATCAATACCCATGGTGTCAAAAGTACTACCTGCGCCAGAGGTTGCCTCTTCAGCCAACATAGCAACGGTCTCTTCAGACGGATTTACAACGATCCCCATTTCATCATCAATGGCTGTTGTAATAAGTTCTTCATCGCTTGGGCCACCACAGCCTACCAGCGTGAAACTCATTACAAGCGCCGAGCAAATACGACAAATACAATCCATATCCTGCTTTTAATTACTGTCCCCATTGCTTTCTCCTTCTATCCCCTCTAACTGTGCCAACATCTACGTTTCCATACGAAACAGCACATAAAAACAAGACATACTTTGTCTTAGCGAGGCAGCGAATAAACTAGTAGGCTGCGCTTTAAAACCGCATTTCATCACATGCTTGCATCATGAACGCTTCAACGAAAACGCAAAAGTAGCACTTCTTGCGGAGTTACTCTTTGTCGAGCGCGTTTATTTTCTCAACACGCTGAGCATGGCGACCCCCCGCAAATTCGGTCACCAAAAACGCATCCAAGATGCGTTCATTTTCTTCGATAGAAACAAAACGGCCAGAAAGCGTAATTACATTTGCATCATTGTGCTCACGACAAAGCACCGCAAAATCTTCTCGAACAATATTTGCAGCACGCACTCCTGGAACTTTATCAGCAGCAAGCGCCATACCAATACCCGTGCCGCATACCAACACACCACGATCCGCAAAGCCTGACTGTACATCCTTTGCTACTGACAGTGCATAATCAGGATAGTCCACACGATCATCAGAATCAGGACCGCGATCAATAACATCGAAGCCCTTTCGCGCAAGATAATCTACAAGCTGTTGTTTTTGCTCAAATCCTGCATGATCTGATGCAAGAGAAATTTTCATGACGGGCTCCTAAGAAAACGGTATTTCTTGTTTTAGATAACGAAAAAACATAGATTCGTTACATTTTCAGTATACCTTAGCGCTCACTTGAAACACTGTTATCTGAAGCATTTTGAGTTTTAATTACGCGCAAAATTGCATGATTAGTTAGCCATGATTCTATATCAGAAAATACTGCCATATTTCCAGGCTCATTGAGTATTTCGTGACGCATTTCCGGATAGAGTATTACCTCCACATCTTTCACACCAGCTGATTCATACAGCTTACCAGCACTTTGAACTCCTCTGCCCATCGAGCCTACAGGGTCTTCTTCTCCAGAAATAAACAAAAGTGGTAAATCCTTAGGAACCAATGATGCGCTAGCTTTTGATGTTGCCTCTGCAACAATGTCGGTCAGCGTTGCATAACCACCGACACTGAACCTTTGCCCCGATAGAGGATCTGCCAAAAATGTATCCACCACATCAGAGTCGGTGCTTAACCAGTCAAATTCGGTTCTTGGATCATCTACCGATGATGCAAAGGATCCAGAAACCAGCGAATACACCAACGAAGAGCGATACTCCGCCCCTTTTAGTAAGCCAATTCCACACGAAAGAGCATTTCCTATTTTTGCCAACAAGGAAGGTTGGTTACCGGTACCACATAAAACAACTCCCGCGAAGTCATTTCCCTGACGAGCTGCAATTACACGAGCGATATAACTTCCCATGGAATGACCGAATAAGAACAAAGGCAGATCTGCATCAACGGATCGAGCAATACCATCTAACCTGCTATTAGTAAATGCAACGTTGCGCACCCGCAAAACATCTTCAATAAGGATTTCTTTACCACCCGTCAAGGGCATGTGACCCAATTCACGAGGAGATACGACGCTTTTTCCATGACCAATATGATCATGACCGAACACTACATATCCCAATCCAGCTAAAAAACGCGCAAACTGATCGTATCTACCGATATGTTCAGACATACCATGAACCAGTTGTACTATGCCACGACGAGTATAGGTGGGATCTGGAAGCCACACTAATACCCGTAACCAAGAATGCCCGTCTGCCGAAAGCGTTGATGTTTCACGCCGTACTATGCCATAAGAAGAACGCATACCCATTCGCCTTCTTATAACAAAAACTCTATATCTGTTTGAGTGATTGCCCCTATACGCAACAACCGTGGATGCGAACAAGACGTGCAGTCGAGCACCGTTGAGGCAACACCATCCTTTATTACGCCGTCATCTAGCGCAACAGATGCACTATCAAGAACTGCCTGATCGAGCTCCGCAAAGCTGCACGCATTTGCTTGCCCAGAAATATTCGCTGAAGTTGTAGCTATAGGACAACCCAATTCATCAATAAGCTTGCAAGCTATTTCGTTTGCAGGCATGCGCAAACCAACCGTGCCCTCATCTGAACAAAACGCCGAAGGAGCGTTGGAATTTGCACGTACGATAATAGTTAAAGGGCCAGGCCAAAATGCTTTTGCCAACGTATAGACATACGCTGGAATATTTTTCCCATATGTATCTAGCGCCTTGACGCTGCTTACCAGCCAAGCGATAGGCTTGCCTTTTTCGCGATGCTTGATTTCATATAAAACTTCAGGAGATGAAGCATGACACACGGATACCCCAAGCCCAAAAAGGGTATCAGTAGGAAACACAATGGCTTCGCCGCGGCGTAGTGCTTGCAAAGCCTGTATAGAAGTAGAAGCAAAGTGCGTTTGGGTCATATGTTTTATCACTTCTTGTACGTATAGCCTTGTTGGCTTCTATCATAGCGGCAAGGAGCCTGCTATTCAGTGATTTGTAAAAAATTGCACCAACTAGTTACAAACAAAGTGATTCAGCAATCGAAGAAGCCACTCGCAGCCCATCACAAGCTGCAGACATTATGCCTCCAGCAAAGCCAGGACCTTCGCCACACGGATAAATCCCTGTCGCATCGTTGAATACCTGCTGTTTTACTGTTCCACAGCCATCATTAGGAACATCGGTATTCCAATATGCTTGCAAATGCTTACCACGCTTAATGCGAACAGGGGAAGAAGAACGTGTTTCGGGAGCCGTCATAAGCGCTTGTGGATCGTCAAAATGAGCGAGCTTTTTTCCTAACAAAGGCAAGGCCTGCGCAAGTGCATCCACGATAAATTCAGGGAAGCATTCATTTAACGATGCATTAAAAGTACCGCGTCCATACGTAGGCTGAATTTCCCATGAATTACTATTACGAGCAGAAGAAGTTTTGCTTTGGGTATTTTCGCAAGTAGGCACGTTGTCCTTCAGAAAATCCCCCACCGTTTGGCAAGGAGCCTGATAAGGTTGTGCTCCCTGTTTTTTCGCAAGCTCAAACGCCGCATGCTCTATACGTCGCTGCAGCCGAACGCCCGCCAACACATCATCGCTTTCAAAATCATCAGGTTCGACGTTTACCAACAACGCGGCATTAGCGTTTTTGCCGGCACGTGCATATTCGCTCATACCATTGGTAACAACGCCACCTTCTTCGCTTGCCGCTGCTACAACTTCACCACCAGGACACATACAAAACGTATACACGCTTCTACCTTCGGGCAAATGAACCGCTAACTTGTAGCTAGCAGCGCCTAATGCTGGATGATTGGCAGCTTTACCCCATTGCGCTTGGTTGATGATGCTTTGCGCATGCTCTATGCGCACGCCAATCGAAAAGGGCTTTTGCTCCATTGCAAGCCCTGCAGTTTTGCAAAGCTCAAACACATCACGCGCCGAATGCCCACAAGCTAAAACCACGTGAGTTGCCTGTTGAGTATGAATTTGACCCGATAAAACATCTTCAAGATCAACTGAGCTTACCTTGCCATTTGTAAAATTCCACCTGGAAAGCCGTGTGCCAAAACGAACTTCTCCACCCAAGTTAATAATTTCATTGCGCATAGTGGCAACCAACTTTGGCAGATTATCGCTTCCTAAATGAGGATGAGATTCAACCAGAATGCTTTTAGGTGCCCCCACATCAACAAACCAATGTAAAACATGCTTCGCATACGGACTTTTGATATTGGTGGTTAGTTTTCCATCGGAAAAAGTACCTGCTCCCCCTTCACCAAACTGAATGTTTGAATGAGGATTCAAGGTACCCGTTTCTTCAAAATGAGCAATGTCACGTGCGCGCTGCTCAACATCAAAACCGCGTTCCACCAGAATAGGACGAAGTCCACAACGAGCCAAATAAAGTGCCGCAAATAATCCCGCAGGGCCAGCTCCCACAACGATAATTGAAGCCTTGGTATGATCACATACCGGAGTAACAAGAGGAATGTAAGGCTTTGCGGGCTTTGCTTGCAAACCTTTAGGAGCCTTGTTTAATAATCGTTGTTCCTGCTTTGAGGACAACTCGCAGGCAAAGGTAGTAGTGAAATGAACGTTTGATTTTTTACGAGCATCAACGCTTTTTCTTAAAAGGCTTACGGAGCGTAATTCTTCAGGTTTAACACCAAGAGCTCGAGCAACCTCTTTTTTCTGAAGCGCTTCTTTTTGGGGGAGCATTGCATCAAGAGAAAGCGGAATACCCGAAACTTCAATCACTACGTGCCTCCTTAAGAGTGTTTAATACCATGGTAACTTTATTCGGGTAATAGTACAGCAAACTTATTCAGGCTGTGAATAATTTAACGCTATCGCATCGCCAGAAAGCAAACCCGTTGTCCAGGCCCAATGAAGGTTATAGCCACCACATGGACCATCAACATCAAGCGCCTCCCCAAGAATAAATACATCAGGATTTGCTTTGGCTTGCATAGTTGCTGGATTTATTTCGCTTAGTTGAATGCCGCCACGTTTTACCTGACAGGCGCGCTCGTCAGCAATTCCATGAACAATAAGGGGAAATGCCTTACATAGTTTTGCAAGCGCCGAAACATCCTGAGTAGTTAGATGCTCCTTTTCCCAAAGTCCAGCACACTGAAGCAATACCTGAGCCAAAGGATCTACCACAAAGCCCGTAAGGAAATATTTGGTTTCACGGTTATGCAAGGCAATACGACGCTGTTCAAATAAAGCTTTCAAGTTTTCAAACGAATATGAAGGTGCCAAATCAAGAATTACTTCATCGTTTTGATGAACGTAACGCGATGCATTAAACACAACAATGCCCGATATCCCATACTCTCTAAAAAGAACTTCGCCTTCTTCTTCGAACGAACGAGCAGGCACCGAAAGCCTAACTTGCATACGTATACCATCAAGCTCAGATAAAGTACAACTGGTATTACAAGTTGCCAGAGTAGCTTTAAGCGGGCCCAGTAAAGCAACAGGATCAACGTATGAAAGATTAAAATCTTTAAGCATACTGCTAGAAGTAGCCCCGCCCGAAGCAATCACTACCTGATTAGCACATATTTTAAAAGGAACAACTTCTTCTGAAGAAATGCGCGTTTCACCAATAACGCAAAAACCTTTCTCTTGCAAAGAAGAATTTCCCTCATTTGCAAGAGAAGAACTCACACTACCCTTTGGGCTAGGTAGCTCGTAAGAATAAGAAAGGTTTGCACTATCCACCCTATTGTACGCCGTGTTAACAAATTGAACGGAAGAATAGGTGTACAATTCAACCTTTTGTTCTTCAAGTGCACATTTCAATACATCTAGAACCGAATTAGCTTTATTTGAAAAGGGGTAAAGCAGCCCACCTGTTCCGGGTATTTCTTGCCATACCAAGCCCAGTTGCTCAAACCACTCCAAAACTGAAGGAATCTGAGGGTTATGATTCAACGCAGAAAACGCATGTTCCACAAAGGCTCTGTGATAATAACGAGATACCTCAAGTTCAGCATTGGAAAAATTGCAGCGCCCATTCCCACTACGCATGATAGACGCACCAACACGTTTTCCCGCTTCAAGAACCGCAATGCGAAGAGGTACCTTAGCTGCCTGCGCGCAAGAAATAGCACACGTAAGCCCTGATGCACCGCCGCCTACTATGACAACATCAAAATTACCTGAAGGGACAACAATAGGATCAAGAGCTTTTTGACTCTTTTTATGTGATGATTTGTTTCGTTTTTTAGACATGCCTACATAATACCAACGGTTTCAAACAAAGAAGGGAAGCTTTCACTTCCCTTCATGTTTAGTACGCATACCACGTACCAGTTCCTAAGTTATTGCATGTGTTCCGGGGCTTTAATTCACCCGTTAAGTACAACTAAGATGCATTAGGGGCACAATAAACTGTTTTGATTTACAGTTCAGTCTTCCACAAACCATGCAAGTTGCAGTATTCATAAACAGCAACTAATTCTTCGCCAGGAGCAACCGTAAAGTCTGCTGCTGGAGCATCGCCAGGATTGAGGTTCTTTACCTGGAAGCCCTTTGAGGTTTCAAGAACAATCATAGTAATGAAGTGCTCTTCTTCCATAGGATGAGCAACGCTACCCACCTCAACATGAATTACATCACCTTTCGTAACAACTGGAACATGCTTTTCCTGAGCTGCATCAGTAACGCCCGCTTCAAGCAATACCATTTTTTCACCACAGCAAACCAGTGGAACGCCCTTGTCATAGAGTTTTACGGCAACATTGCCACAATGAGTACATTTAAAGAACTGAAGTTTTCCCATGTCAATCCCCTTCTATCTGTCCTCGCCTGCTTTTTATTATTGTACTGCTTGTCCTAGCAACAGGCGGGTATTTGTTACGTTGCTGTAATTATGATACTAAATTTGTGACATTTTTAATCAATAGAGGAAATAGCGTAATTAGACGGTAAACGGAGCTACGTAAAACGGAGCTCCGTAAAACAAATAGAACGAACTATAACTCATGAATTAAATCCGACTATAAACAGGCATTAAAACCAGAATTTCAAACTTAGTCTTCTAACCCATACTTAGGGCCATCTTGTGGAAGATTTGTTTTATAGGCATACACCAAAAGTGCAATACCAACTAAGATTAAGGGCAATGAAAGTACCTGGCCCATCGTAAGCCATCCACCCCATAAATAGCCAAGCTGCACATCAGGTTCACGAATAAATTCCACCATAAAGCGGCAAATACCATACCCCAGCATAAAAACACCCGTATACGTACCACGCGGAAATGGTGGCTGCTTACGCGATAGAGCAAACAGAATCACAAATAAAACAATACCTTCGAAAAACGCTTCATATAACTGGCTAGGATGACGCGGCTCCGATCCAGCGGAACCTCCAAATACAACGCCCCATGGCAAATCAGTTGGCGCGCCCCATAATTCTCCATTAACAAAGTTCGCACAACGACCAAAAACCAGCCCTATAGGAACGCCGATCATAGCCAAATCAACCAATGACAAGAAAGGCATCTTGATAATACGCGAAGCAATAACTGCCGCGATTATAGCCCCTACAAACCCCCCATGAAAGCTCATTCCTCCGCGAGAAAAATTCAAAATAAGAAGTGGATTTGCAGCATACATGTCGAAGTTATAGAACAGTACATAACCTAGTCTGCCACCAACAATGACGCCAATCATCGCTGCCAGTAAAACGATAGTTAAAGAATCAAAATTAAAGCGCATCTTCCAACGCTTACCCACCACATACATAATGGCAATGGCACAAATAAATCCCGCAACATATGCCAAGCCATACCAGCGAGCTGATAAAGGGCCAATGGTAAATGCTACGGGATCTAAGCTTTGATACAGTTCGTTGAGCATAGTGTCCTTACTTTTCGCCTTCTAGAACAGGCGCATGCGACAAGAAGAACTCGCAAAAGCTACAAATATCTTTAACATTCGCGTTTCGGTCTATATCGGTGCGGAAAAGCAAATCAAAATTCGAAGTAACTACATGAGTTGGCCTATCACAGGATGCATAATGGCAATCAGGAGGACAATTGTCATGTGCTACCGAATGCGGACAACGGGATTGCATTTCTTCATCGCACCCACGCGTTTCCCAACAATGTGCCATATCTATCAGATCCTTAGGACGAAATCCATCTGCTTAACAACATCTAAAACTTTCACAATGTTGCTTTACCTTATATCAAGCATACTGCGAATAAAGGCTTAACCATTTTAGTAAAAATATTCGCTCGATAAAAGGAAGCTACCACACCTAAATGGCGTGGTAGCTAACGTGTTTTCTTCGTTTAACAACAATGCAAGAAATTCGACCATAAAGGCATAACACCAAAAGCTAACACATATGGTGCTCTACCCAAACGGCGCAAACACCGCTTGCTCTATTACTGAGCAGGCACTACGCGTGTAACACCAGGGATACGATCCTTCAATACACGCTCAACACCATGAGCAAGCGTCATCTGAGACATAGGGCAACCCTTGCAAGCACCCTGAAGTTCTACCGTTACTACGCCTTCTTCATCAACGTCGACAAGTTGAACATCGCCGCCGTCAGCCTGAAGAGAAGGACGAATAAGTTCAAGCACTGCTGCTACATCTGACTTTTCTACCATTGGAATCTCCAATCTTTTGCTATTGCGCAGATGATTCGCTATCCGCTGCGCTAACGTCTTGTTCCTGCGCCATTCTAGCACGCACCATAGCACCTATCTGCTTAAAATCTGTAAGGAGCACATCTCTTTTAGAACGATCATAAATTGCCGCAGCTGGATGAAAGACTGGCATAACAATAAAACGCCCCGTTTGCTGAACCGTTCCACGCAAATGAGTAATTCCCATACCAGTGCGCAGAATAAACTGTGTTGCAAAATTTCCCATAGTCACAATAATCCAAGGATTAATAGATTGGGTTTGTTCACGCAGAAATGGTGCACATGCCTCAATTTCTCCTGCTTGAGGATTTCGATTCGACGGAGGACGACATTTCAAAACGTTTGCAATAAAAACGTCCTCACGCTTAAGCTGCGCAACCTCAAGTAGTTCATCCAAAAAATTGCCCGCAGCGCCCACGAAAGGCCTGCCTTGCAAATCTTCATTCTTACCAGGCGCTTCTCCCACAATAAGCACGCGCGCATGAGGATCGCCTTCACCAAACACCACGTTCGTCCGCGTTTCGCAAAGCGAGCAGGCATGACATTGTTCCACCTGAGCACGTATTTCGTCTAAAGGAAGCTTCTCTACTTGCATAAAAGGCTCCTATGTTTGATTTCAAGCTTTCCTTAGAAACTTAGGCTTAAGCCTTACGTTCAAACACGGCTAAAGCAAGCTCCTAAGAAATGATGTTAGTAAACCGTTACATCACACTATGAATAATAACGCGGAAGGCGGCGCGAAAAATTACATACCAATTCATAAGGGATAGTAGCTGCA
>USPD01000007.1 GCA_900556585.1 uncultured Eggerthella sp. | reverse complement strand
GAGCTTAAAACTTATACGAGCTAATAAGTTTTTTGGCATAAGTGAGTAATTTGTCTCGCTCAGGCTTTAAAGTATCTTTTGCAACGGCTGCAAATATTTCACTTAACAAAAGACCAACTTGGGGCCCTGCGGGTACTCCTAGATTGATAATATCTTTTCCTGTAATGGGCAAATCGTGAGCTGAAAGACAAATGCCTTTTTCGCACATGTCGTTAAAAATATACTCAACTTCATCAATGGTTTTTACACGTTTATGACTAAAGGGAGCCTGTCCTAATGCGTCTGCCCTCATGAGGTCACACATAGTATGGAAAAGGCTTTCATTTTCTTCAAGCTTGGCGAACAGAATGCGTACGTCTTGTCGTGTTGGCGACGGATGATCATCGTGGTAACGCACTAAAAGTTCTAAATCATGAAGCCTTTTTCGTCCAAAATGAAAATCTTTTGCTGCTTTACGCAAATGGTTGATACTTGCCAAAGGGTGTCCTGGCATATGACCAATGCCGTTTTTATCTCTGAAAAATGTATCGGGTTTTCCCATATCATGGAAAAGTGCAGCCCAACGAACGAGTGGTTTAGGTGGGGTATTTTCAACTACGCAAGCAGTATGTTCTAGAACGTCATAGATATGCCAACGGCTGTGTTGGTCAAAACCCTTCATTACCTGAAGCTGCGGGATCATAACACTAAGAATTTCGGTATAGGTTAATAACACCCTTCGAACATCTTTGCCGCAAAGCAATTTTTCCAATTCGACAGAAAGGCGCTCTCCGGCAACATGGGAAAGGGTAGCCGCCTTTTCGAATAGGGCATTTTCGGTATCTATGGCAATGGAAAAGGAAAGCTGGGAAGCAAAACGCAAAGCGCGAAGAATACGCAGCGCATCTTCCTGAAAACGTTGGCGAGGGTTTCCTACGCAACGAATAATGTGATGATGTAAGTCATCCTGTCCGTCATAGGGGTCTACAAGACCACGAATGGGATGAAATGCCATAGCGTTGATGGTGAAATCTCGCCGAGCAAGATCTTGAGTTATGGAAGAAACAAACGTAACAGCATTAGGATGACGATGGTCAGAATATTCCGAATCGCTACGATACGTGGTTATTTCTAAAGGGTAATCGTCATGAACTACGGTTATAGTGCCGTGCTTGGTGCCCGTTTCGTACACTGCGCAATCATGATCAAGCGCAATTTGCTTAACGTCTTGCCAATGGGCATTGGTGGCAATGTCCGCATCGTGTGGTTTTACATTGCGAAGTGCATCGCGCACGAATCCACCTACAATCCAAGCTTCAAAACCTGCATCTTCAATATAGGAAAGCATATCTAAAACAGGGCTGGGAATTTGGGAAAGAAGAGGGTAGGCAGTTATGTGCAATGAAGTATCCAAAGTTGCAGTTCCTCTTCCCTTATATTCCCTTACACGGACTTATAGTATAGAACATGTATGTAATAAAACGGATGCACTTGCGTACATACTTTCCATTTGATTCTCGTTTAAGATTTATGTGATATTCCTTGTGTAAAATCAAAGTATGTTAGCAATTAAACAAATACAGGTACTCAAACTTTCTCTATAAGGGGATTTTCATGATCGATGAAATCCATATCAGCAATGTTGCACTTATTCGTGATGCTCATTTTGCGCCTCATGAATCTTTAACGGTCATTACGGGTGAAACAGGCACTGGTAAAACTGCGCTACTCAATGCTTTAAAGCTTTTGGTAGGAGAACGTTCTGACGCGGGCTTAGTGCGTGAAGGCAGTGATGAACTCAAAGTTGAAGGTCGCTTTTTCTTTGAGGGGGATGAAGAAGGTCTTGTAGTAACCCGTCGGGTTGGCAGTAATGGCAGGTCAAGGGTAAGCATTGATGGGTCGCTCGCCTCAGTAAAAGAACTGGCAGCGCAGGTTGGGTCCCACGTTGACTTATGTGGGCAACACGAACATCAACATTTGCTTTCTTCGTCCTATCACCGCCAGTTGCTTGATGCTTGGGCAGGGGATATGGTTCTTCTTTATCTTGAAGAATACCAGTCATGCTTTAGTCGTGTTAATAAGCTTTCCTTAGAACTTGAAAGGCTCAAAGAGCTTGATTCGGCTGATAGCGTAGAGCTTGATAGGGCTCGTTTTGCGCTTGAACAAATTGATGCAGTAAATCCTCAAGAAGGCGAATATGAGGACTTGCATGAGGTGTTGCCGCGTTTAGAGCATGCTGAAATGCTTATGAATGAATCTGTTTCAGCGCAACAAGCAATTAGTGCATCAGATGGTGTTTTAGAAAAGCTTGACGGGGTACTTTCTTCTTTAGAGCGAATTTCTCAAGTGGATAGTAGTATTGAAGAGCAGCTCTCTTCAGTTCGAGAAGCTTATTTTACGCTTGAAGAAGTAGGCCGCACCATGGCTACTTATCGTGATCAGGTGGAATATTCTGGCGATGAATTAGAGACCGTACAAGAGCGCATGGCTGCTTTGCAAGGACTCATGCGTGGGTTTGGTCCACGTATGGAAGATGTGTTTGAGCTCCAAAAGCAATCTCAAGCAAAACTTTCCGAATATGAAGGAAGGGATGAATTAATTGCGCAGGTTCAGTCGCAGAAAAATGAGGCTGAGCAACAATTACAGAGCGCTGCTCATAAGTTAAAGCTGGCTCGTTCAAAGGCTATTCCTCAGTTCTTGCAGTGCGTACATGAGCAAATGGAGCGCTTGGAAATGGGCTCCGCTAAGTTGGAGGCAGATCTGGTTGATTTGCCACGTGAGCAGTGGGATTCATGGGGACCTCATACGTGTGAATTTATGTATGCTGCTGGAGAAACTATGAAGCCTCAACGGCTTAATAAAATCGCCTCTGGCGGCGAATTGAGTCGTATCATGCTTGCGCTTAAAGTGGTGTTGGGCTCGAGTGATGAAGTGGACACACTGGTTTTTGACGAGATAGATGCAGGCGTAGGGGGTTCTACTGCTCGTAGCCTTGCTGATGTTTTGCGTGATTTAGCAAACACCCATCAAGTTATTGTTGTTACTCATTTGCCGCAGGTTGCCGTATGTGGTGATACTCATTATGTGGTAACAAAACAGGGAGCTGAACATCCAGAAACAGTGCTTACCCCTTTAACGGATGAACAGAGAGTGCAAGAAATAGCACGCATGCTTTCTGGGGAAATAAACGACGTATCGCTTGCGCATGCAAAAGAATTACTTGAAGAACGAAAGAGGTAGCAATGACGCAACCGTCTATAGTTATGGGTTGTCATCTGTCTTCTGCGGGTGGTTATATGCAAATGGCCAAAACGGCTCAGTCAATTGGGGCTCATACCTTTGCATTCTTTACTCGTAATCCACGGGGTGGAAAAGCGAAAGCAATTGATCAGGCGGATATAGAGCAGTTCTATAAAGAGGCCCAAAGCGCGGGCATTAAGCAGATTGTTGCGCATGGGTCATACACCGTTAACCCTTGTTCTTCAAAAGAAAACGTTCGGGAATTTGCTTTTCAGGCACTTAAAGATGATCTGCAGCGAATGGAATACACACCTCATCAGCTCTTCAATATGCATCCAGGTTCTCACGTTGGCCAAGGTGTGGAGGCAGGTATACAGCAAATTGCTGAAGTTCTTAATGAGGTGTTATTCGAAGAGCAAACAACAACACTTCTTCTGGAAACTATGGCGGGCAAAGGTAGTGAAGTGGGTTCAACATTTGAACAGCTTGCAGAAATAATTAAACGAATTGACCTTCAGGAAAAAGTAGGCATATGTTTGGATACTTGTCATGTTTGGGATGCTGGTTATGACATCGTAAATAATCTAGAAGGAGTGTTAGAGGATTTCGATTCAATTTTGGGACTAAACCGCTTAAAAGCGCTGCATATTAATGATTCCCTAAATCCACTTGGATCTCATAAAGATCGCCATGCGCGAATTGGTGAAGGTGAAATTGGTGCTGATGCGTTAGTTCGGGTAGTGAACCATCCAAAATTGAAGGGTTTGCCTTGTATTTTGGAAACACCGAATGAATTATCTGGGTATAAAAAGGAGATTGCCTTTTTCTACGCTTGCGAATATGAATCTGATTGAGTACTATAAGTCTGTCTTATTCAATCCCCCTTTTACAACAGCTGTTTCAATGGGTGCCCTAAGTCTTTTGAGGGCGAGCTGTGTGTTGAAGTCTGATCTAGGAGGACTCTCGTGAAATTCTTTCTCGATACCGCTGATCTCGATGAGATCAAAGAAGCGGCAAGTTGGGGTGCGCTTGCAGGTGTTACTACGAATCCTACGCTGTATTCCCGAATTGGTGGTAAGCTTGCTGATTTTCATGATCACATTGCGCGTATCTGCGAAATCGTAGACGGCCCTGTTTCTGCAGAATCAGTAGCTATGACGCGTGACGAGATTATTAAAGATGGTCGCGAATTGGCGGCTATTGCACCAAATGTTGTTGTAAAAGTTCCTACTATGATTGAAGGTCTTGCTGCAACTAAGGTACTTGCCTCTGAAGGTATTCCTGTCAACATGACCTTGTGCTTTACCGTTCCTCAGGCAATTATGGCAGCTCGTGCTGGAGCACGCTATGTAAGCCCTTTTATTGGTCGTTTTGATGACATTTCTGAAGATGGCTTAGAACAAGTTGCAAATATTGTTACCGCATTAGGCAACTATGACTTTTCTGAAAACACCGTAAACGGTGAACAAATTGAGGTAATCGCTGCTTCTATTCGCAGCGCAAACCATGTTGCTCAAGCAGCTCTTATGGGGGCTGACATTGCAACAGTTCCTTTTAATGTATTGAAAAAATGTGTCGAACATCCACTGACTGATCGTGGATTGGATGCGTTCCTTAAGGATTGGGAGAAAGTTCAAAACGCATGAGTGATTCCGTAGTAGAAGAACCTGTAGCGGAAGAAGTAAAACCGAAACGTACGTATCGTCGTCGTACTACAAAGGCGGCACAGGACGTTGTAGCCGAAACCTCACAATCTGTTGAGGTTTCGGAAAATTCAGACTCTCAGGAAGAACCAAAAAAGAAAAGAACTACTCGTTCTCGTAAAACAGCTTCAGCAAAAACAGAAAAAGCTGCAGAAGCCGCCTCAGAATCTGATGAACCTTCTCAGGAGGATCAGGCGCAGGCAAGTGCTTCTGGTATTGAAGAATCTGCTGAAACTGATGAAGCTAAAAAGCCTGTTCGTAAAAGAAGAGCAAAGAAGGCTGCAGCTGAAGATAATCAAGATTCTTCAAATGAGCACGAAGAAGCTCAGGAAGAAGAATCATCAAGCAATAGCAATGGTGATTCGGAAACCTCACGGGATTCATCCGATAAGCAGGATGATAAATCCGAAGACGATAAACAAGAAGATCGTCATCAAAGTAGAAACGCAACGCGTAAACAGCGTAGCTATTCAAAAAACAATACCCATCAAAAAAATTCTTCACAACAAAAGGGCGGTCATTTCAGGTCCCGCAGGACTCATCAGCAAAATAGGCGCGAGCCCGTTGTTCCTCAGACTTCAAAAGATGATTTAGCAAAACTTAAAGTGGCAGAACTTCGTGCTCGTGCAGATGAGCTTGAAGTAGATCACAAAGGTCTTAAAAAAGCCGAATTAGTTGAGGCAGTATTTGCTGCAAGCATCAAGGCTGAAGGTTTTGTTGAAGCGGCAGGTATTTTAGATATCCTTTCTGATGGGTATGGCTTTTTGCGAACCCATGGCTATTTGCCCAGCGAAGAAGATGTATATGTGGGCATGGCTACTATTCGTCGCAACGGTTTGCGTAAAGGTGACTATATTACTGGTCAGACGCGTCCTGCTCGTCCAAACGAAAAATATGCAGCTCTTCAGCGTGTAGACACTGTAAACGGCATTCCTTTTGAAGAACTTGGCAGGCGTGTTCGTTTTGCTGATTTGACACCAGTTTTTCCTGATGAACGTTTGGTTCTAGAGCACGGTAAATCAACTATTACCGCACGTGTTATTGATTTATGCGCGCCTATTGGCAAGGGCCAGCGTGGCCTTATTGTTTCTCCTCCAAAAGCTGGTAAAACTACCATTTTGAAAGATATTGCGGCTTCCATTGCGGCAAATAATCCTGAAGTTCATTTGATGTGCTTGCTGGTTGATGAACGTCCTGAAGAAGTTACTGATATGGAACGTTCTATCCATGGTGAAGTTATTTCTTCCACCTTTGATATGCCCAGCGAAAATCATATTGCTGTTTCTGAATTGGTTATTGAGCGCGCAAAGCGTCTTGTTGAAAACGGTCAAGATGTCGTTATTCTGCTTGACTCGCTAACACGTCTTGCTCGTGCTTATAACTTGGCTCAGCCTGCATCTGGCCGTATCCTTTCCGGCGGTGTTGATTCAACGGCGTTGTATCCTCCGAAGAAATTCTTAGGTGCTGCTCGAAATATTGAGGGTGGTGGCAGTTTAACTATTTTGGCATCTGCTCTTATTGAAACAGGCTCCAAGATGGACGAAGTTATTTTTGAAGAGTTCAAGGGTACAGGCAACATGGAAGTTAAGCTTGACCGCCAGCTGGCAGACAGGCGTATTTTCCCTGCTATTGACCCTGTTGCTTCAGGTACTCGTCGTGAGGACTTGCTGCTTGATCCGCAAGAGGCTCCTTTGATTTGGGCTGTTCGTCGTATTTTGGCGAATCGAAACAACACTGAACGTGCAATGGAATCGCTCGTTAAATCCCTGCAGCAAACAAATAATAATCAGGAATTTTTGATTCGTGCGGCAAAGAAAGCTCAAGGCCATCATTTTGAAGAGGGCAATATTGAGTTTTAGCACGGAGTGCTTTATTTAGTGAGCATACTTGCAGAGGGTAAAACAATACGTAAGTTTTGAATGTACTATGGGTGATGTGCTTACATAAAGATCTTTTATCTATAATGCAAAATGACAAAATTTAGGAACCTCGCCAAATGGCGAGGTTCTGTATTGGCTAAGACTTTTATCTGTATGCGGAGGAACCATGTCGCAGGAATCGAATGAACCTCAAGGGGATTCACAGAACTCCCAGGCACCTTATCAGCCTTCAGGCGGTCAAATGACTAATCCGTCTTACCAAACGCAGGGAAGTTATGCCAATGGCTTTGCTGGTGGCTCCGCTAATCCAGCAGGTGGCTTTGCTAGCGGTCCTACCAATCCAGGTGGTCCTACAAGTCCTGCTGGTGGGTTTGGCCCTGCCGCTCCATATTGGTATGGTGCGCCTGAATGGAATGTAGCGTCCGCGCCAACAAAGCAGAAGAAGTCGCATGCTTGGATAGTTGTTATTGTTGCAATTCTTGCTTTTTGTTTAGTGCTAATGTTTGGCATGTGGTCTTGCTCAAATGCTTTTTCTTCTCCGGGTAATTCTGTAGGTAGTGATGCTGATCTTTTAGCATCAGACGCTATTGCTATCATCAACATCGATGGCACTATTCAATATGATGGCACCACAAATAGTCCTGAAGGTTTGAAGTCGCAGCTGGATATTGCTGCTGATAATAGCCACATTAAAGGTGTTGTTTTGCGTGTTAATTCTGGCGGAGGTGTGGCAACTGCTGGAGAGGAAATGGCAACGTATGTTCGCGAATTTAAAGAAAATACAGGAAAGCCTGTTGTCGTTTCTAGTGCAGCCACGAATGCAAGTGCTGCTTATGAAATTTCAAGCCAAGCAGACTATATTTATGTAGCAAAAACTACCTCCATCGGTTCGATTGGCACCTATATGCAAGTTACTGACTATTCGGGTTTAATGGAACTTCTGGGCATAACTACCGAAGATATTACGTCTGCTCCGAGCAAAGATGCTAGCTCAGGTAATCGCAGCTTAACTGATGAGGAGCGAGCATATTATCAGGATCAGGTTAATCAGATAAATGAAGTATTCATCGAAAATGTTGCAGAAGGCAGAGATATGTCAATCGATGAAGTTCGTGCTTTGGCAACAGGCCTTACCTTTACAGGTACTGTTTCGGTTGAAAATGGCATTGCCGATGAAATTGGCACTCAGGAAGATGCGGTAGCTAAGGCAGCAGAACTTTCGGGTTGCTCAAGCTATTCAATCGTTACTCTCGATACATCTAATTCAGATGATCTTGATCTTCTGCTAGATTTAATGTCACAAAGTAATTCAACTAGTACCGATGAATTAATCCAATATTTGAAGGAATTAGATAATGATGGCTCCATCAAATAACAAGTCAAATAATGCTCCAATTAAGTGGCCAAAGCGCGCTGTGGTTACAGCGGGTATGCCCTATGGCAATAAAGCGCTCCATTTTGGTCATGTAGGTGGTGTGTTTGTTCCCGCCGATTGCTATGCGCGTTTTTTGCGTGATCGTATTGGCAAAGGTAACGTACTGTTTGTTTCTGGTACCGATTGTTTTGGGTCTCCTATTGAAGAGGGGTACCGAAAAGAAATTGAAGCAGGAAGCTTTGAAGGTACCATTGAAGATTACGTGCGCCGTAATCATGATGCGCAAAAGGCTACGCTTGAATCATATGACATTAGTTTAGATATATATGAGGGCAGCGGATTAGGACATTGTGGTGAAGTGCATTGTAGTGTTACCAATACTTTTGTGCAGCGCCTTTACGATAAAGGCTATTTGCATCTTGAAAGCACGCTGCAGTTTTATGATGCCAAAGAGCATATGTTTCTTAACGGCCGCCAAGTAGTTGGTCATTGTCCGGTTCAAGGCTGCAAGAGTGAAAAGGCCTATGCTGATGAATGTGATCTTGGTCATCAGTATGATCCGGTAGATCTTATCAATCCAATTTCTTCGGTGTCGGGGACGGTACCTGAAATGCGCGAAGTTAAGAATTGGTATTTTGATTTACCGGGATTTGCTCCTATTGTGCGCGATTATGTAAACGCTTCGGAACATGATTCTCAAATTCGTCCTGTAGTTACTAAAACTATTAAAGAATTTTTAGTTCCACCCATTATTTACATCAAGGTGGAATTGTATGACAACTACAAAGCTATTGCGGACACCTTGCCTGAGCATGTCTATCGTGATGCTGAAAAGGGTAAACAAAGCTTTGAAATTGAATTTAAGTCTATTGCCGATCGCGATGTGGCTCGTACGGTATTAACAGAAGCTGGGATTCGTTTCCGTACTGGCAAGGCGCTTGTGCCATTCCGTATTTCGGGCAATGTTGAATGGGGTGTTCCTGTTCCTGTTATTGAAGGTGCTGAAGGGCTTACGGCTTGGTGTTGGCCTGAAAGTTTATGGGCTCCTATTTCGTTTACCATTGCGTGCAATGATAAAAAGGGTCTTGCACGAAGCGATTGGCGAAGCTTCTGGTGCGATAAGGATTCGTGCGTGGACCAATTTATTGGACAAGATAACCTGTATTTCTATGGGGTTGCCCAGCCTGCATTATTTGCTGCTATGCAGCATTCTTCTTCTGTGAGTGCTGATGCGCCGGATGGCGAACTGCAGCAAACCAAGTTAATTGCAAACCACCATATCCTGTTTGGAGACAAAAAGGCTTCTTCTTCGAGCGAAATTAAACCTCCGACAGCAGATGAATTATTGAACTATTACACGGCTGAACAGCTGCGTGCTCACTTCTTGGCACTTGCACTTGATCAGCGTTCGGTTGGCTTTAAGCCAAAAGTGTTCGAGCCTGATCCCGCTAAGCGAGAGGATCCCCGTGTGGCGGATCCTGCCTTGAAGGAAGGCGCGCTTCTAACAAAGGTGTTTAATCGTTTGGCTCGAAGCTGCTTTTATGAAGCACAGAAAAACTTTGAAGGATACATGCCATTAGGCGCTGTTTCTGATGAAGTGCTCAAGCGAGTAAAGAAAACCATGATTGCCTACGAAGACTGCATGTATCGTGTTGATTTGCATTCTGTTATGGCATTGATGGATGAATTTATTCGATATGCTAACAAGTATTGGTCAAGCGGCATTCGCAATGCTGAAAACGAAGATGCAGATGAAGAGGCTAAGAATCAAATGCGTCGCCAAGTGCTAGTAGATTCATTTTACTTACTGCGTATTGCAACGCTTTTGATGCATCCAGTTGTTCCTAAGGGTACCGAGCGCATTTGTGATTACATGAATTTCAATTTTGATGAATTTTTCAGTTGGAATTATGACTTTGATAGCATGGAAGAGCTGTGCCATGCTAATGAGCTTGACGATGGCAGGCATCGCGTACGCGAGTTGCCTCCGCGTACGGACTTCTTCAAGTTTCATCCTTCGCAAATAAAGAAGAAGTAAATGTAAAAAAGATGCCATTTACCAAAGCGGTAACTTTAGTTGCTATAAACAATGTAGAGCAACTGTGAATTTAGCCTAAAGACACTCCGAAGAATCCTTGCAAGTGATTAATAGCGTGTTACAATAGTAAAGCTTGTCTCGTCTTGGTCGGAAACCAAGACAATAAAAAGGAGAACCAATGAAAAAAGATATCCATCCCGAATACGTTGATTGCACGGTAACTTGCACCTGCGGTAACACTTTCCACACCCGTTCTACGAAGTCTGAAATTCGCGTTGACATTTGCAACGCTTGTCATCCATTCTTCACGGGTACTCAGAAGTTGATCGACTCTGGCGGACGTGTACAACGCTTTGCTGATAAGTTCGGTTCTGCAACTGAAGCTGTTGCTGCTCGCGAAGCTGAAAAGAAGGCTGCTAAGGCTGCAAAGGCTGCTGAAGCAGAAGCAGCTAAGAAGGCTGAACGCGAAGCTAAGGCTGCTGCTAAGGCTGCTCGTGCTGCTGAATATGCTAAGAAGGCTGAAGCTGAAGCTGCAAAGGCTGCTGAAGAAGCAGAAGCTAGCGCTGAAGCTGCAACCGAAGAAGCAGCAGAAGCTGTTGCTGAAGAAGCTACTGAAACCGCTGCTGAATAACGTTTACTATCGTTTTTCGATACATAAACTCAAGCGAAAAGCATCTGCCTTTCAGGTGGGTGCTTTTCTTTTTTTGGAATGCTGAATACGACACGAAATAAACGGTTTCGTGCCAGTTGTCTATTTCTTTTAGCGCTTTGTGTTTAAGTTGGTTTTTGCCGAACTAAATCATTCTATTTTCGGTAGCATATAAGCTGCAGAGAGATAACCTGATGCAGCATTTGGGGCATCAGAAAATGACAGGAGATGGCCATGGTTGATACAAAGGCATTTCGTAATTTAAGCTACGGGCTGTATATCGTTTCCTCAAAGAAAGAGGGAAAGTCTGTTGGCTGCGTTGTAAATACGTTTTCTCAGGTTACTTCAAATCCGCCACAAGTTAGTGTTGCGGTAAATAAAGAAAACTACACGTCTCAGGGCATTCATGAAACAGGAGCCTATGAAGTAGCCGTATTGAACGAGTCTGCTTCTATGGAACTCATTGGCAAGTTTGGTTTCCATAGCAGTGCTGAAGTTGATAAATTCTCTGATTTTGAAACGGCAGTTTCTGAACAGGGTATTGAATATGTTACGCAGTCTTCCTGCGCTCATTTTTCCGTTAAGGTAACCCAGGAACTAGATTTGGGAAGCCATATTATGTTTTTAGGTGAAGTGGTTGATGCCCAGCCTATCGAAGGTGATGCACCTATGACCTACGCATATTATCACCAGGTAAAAGGCGGCAAAACTCCTCCGAAGGCATCAAGCTATAATGGCGGAGATGAGGAAGTTCCTCAAGAAAACAAGCCTAAGGTTGCTTGGCGTTGTAAAATTTGCGGTCACATTGAGTATGTTGAAGAATTACCGGAAGATTTTACCTGCCCAGTTTGCGGTGTAGGCCGTGAACTGTTTGAGCGAATTGAGCTGTAGGAGTTTTAATGAACGTAGAGCTTTTACAATATCCCGAAAATCCAGAGCGTGCGGTGGCTACCGCCGCTCGCCTTTGCTATGCACCTGTTGGTGCGGCTGAACTTATGGAAACCATGCCGCCTGAGCGTGTTAAAAGTGTTCTTTCTACCATTATGAAGTCAGGGCATTTCTCAACACTTGAGCATGTAAGCTACACTTTCGCAGTTGACGGCGTTTCGCGCGCTTTAACCCATCAGCTTGTTCGTCATCGCCTCGCAAGTTTTAATCAGCAGTCTCAAAGATATGTAAAGTTTTCTGATGGGGTAGAAACGGTAAAACCCCATACGGTTGAAGAAAACGAAGAAGCATCGCGTGTATTTGATGAAGCAATTGAGGCGGTTATCGAAGGTTATCAGAAGCTTTTAGATATGGGTATTCCAGCAGAAGACGCTCGTTATTTGCTGCCCAATGCCGCAGAAACCAAGATTGTTATCACAATGAATATCCGCGAATTACTCCACTTCTTTAGTTTGCGTTGCTGCAATAGAGCTCAGTGGGAAATTCGCGAAATGGCTCATAAAATGCTTGAGCTGGTTCGTCCTACTGCTCCTTATATCTTCATGGATGCAGGAGCTCCTTGCATTAGGGGAAACTGTCCAGAAGGAAAAATGACGTGCGGAAATCCTTATCCAAAGGTGGTGCGCGACTAACTTGAAGCGCAGCGAACTTACACGTGCTTTTAACGAAGATGGCCCCCGGAAAACTCACATTGGGGGCCAAGCGCTTATTGAAGGCGTAATGATGCGCGGCAAAAATTGTTGGGCAGTTGGAGTACGTGAGCCTGATGGAGGGCTGTTCGCAAAAGAATATCCGCTTTCGAAAAAAGGTTCTCGCCCCAGCTGGTTTTCTTGGCCTTTAGTGCGTGGATGCGTTGCGCTTGTTGATTCGCTGGCGCTTGGTTTTAAGGCGCTTGAGATTGCTGCAAATAAAGCATTTGATGATGAAGAAGACAGGGAAGATGTTGGAGCCTTTCCTGATGAGCGCGATGAGGATGCTAAGGTCTCTTCTGGGGAAAAGGGGGGATATGCTGAAGCCTTTTCCGCAGAGGGCGAAGGCGTTGTTGAACCTTTTCCTGAAGAAGGCAGCAACTATGAAGAAGATGCCGAAGACGAAGGTGCGCTCAGTAAAGCTGAAATGACGCTTGCTATGGTTCTCGGTGTTGTTCTGGCGCTTGCTCTTTTTATCCTTCTCCCTGCGTTTGTTTCAAATGTTTTGGTAGGAAATTATGAGCAGAATCCCTTTATTTGGAACATTGTGGATGGTGCTGTTCGCGTAGCTATCTTTATTTTTTATGTTTGGTTAATTGGGCGTATGCCTGATATAAAGCGTATGTTTTCCTACCATGGTGCTGAGCATAAAACCATTCATTGTTATGAACATGGTATGGATTTAACTCCACAGAATGCCCGCCAATTCCCTCGTTTGCATGTGCGCTGCGGTACCGCTTTTCTTATCATGGTCATGATTATTGCAATAGTGGTGTATACCGTTATTCCCCTTGGTGGGGTTATAGCAGCGTTGGGTATTTCGGGTGTTGCGGCGTTTCTTCTTTTAATAGCGGTGCGTATTGTGTTCTTGCCTGTAATTGCAGGTATTTCGTATGAAATTACGGTGAAGTGGGCGGGCTCTCATCCTGAAAATCCGTTGGTTCGAATTGTGCTGTGGCCTGGCATGCAAATGCAAAGACTTACTACTAATGAACCAGACGATAGCATGCTTGAATGTGCCATTGCTGCTATGAATCTTGTTCTAAAAAATGAAGAACGTCTTGAGGAAAAATGAGTTCTTACTACAAATTCGTGTATCCTGTACGGTACTGCGGCTAACTTGCGTACCGTAAAAGGTTAAACGTTGCGCAGGCTAATCGTAGATATTTAAAGGTAATCCCCGCACACGTAAATATTCGATATCGGGGTATAAATCGTGTGAACGTAAAGGAGGAACCGCGTGAAACTGGTGGTAACCGAAAAAAATGACGCGGCTCAAAAAATTGCAGATTTATTAGGTGCAACTAAGCCGAAAGCTGACAAAGTATATTCAACGCCTGTATATCGTTTTACGGTTGATGGCGAAGATTGGGTAACAATTGGTTTGCGAGGTCATATTTTAGAGCCTGACTTCGCAACCGCATTGGTATATCGCAAACGTGGCGGTTGGCGTGGCGTTAATGCAGATGGTGAACTTATGGATGCAGACATTCCTAAGTCCCTGCCTAAGCCACCATTTAAGAAGAAAAAGCCCTTTACTGAAGATGGGGTAGAACTTAAAGCTTGGAAAATGGATGCGCTGCCTTACTTGGTATATGCGCCTATTGAAAAACGTCCTAAAGAAAAAGACATCATCCGTTCGTTAAAGAACTTAGCTAAAAAGGCTGATTCAATCGTTATCGCAACAGACTTTGACCGTGAAGGTGAACTTATCGGTTCAGATGCTCTTTCGTGCATTAAAGAAGTAAACGATACGGCACCTGTATCCCGTGCACGTTATTCCGCTTTTACTAAAGAAGAAATTACTCATGCGTTTAATAATTTAGTGACGCTTGATACTAATTTGGCAAGTGCAGGTGCATCGCGTCAAGACATTGACTTAATTTGGGGTGCGGTTTTAACGCGCTATCTTACGTTGGTAAAATTTGCCGGTTATGGCAATGTGCGTTCTTCGGGCCGTGTTCAAACGCCAACATTGGCGTTAATTGTTGCGCGTGAACGTGAGCGTTTAGCATTTATTCCTGAAGATTACTGGGTTATCAAGGCGGATTTTGGTGAGGGGGATGACGAATTTAGTGCCCCTCATGCAACTGCTCGCTTTAAATCGGAAGATGCCGCTACTGCAGTGATGCAGCATATCGAAGGCGCTACTTCTGCGCGCGTTTCAGAAATAACAAAGCGCAAGCGTAGTGTGGCTCCTCCTGTTCCATTCAATACTACAAGCCTTATGGCTGCAGCTTCCGCAGAAGGCTTATCTCCTGCGCGAACCATGCGTATTGCTGAGAGTCTGTATATGGATGGTTATATCAGCTATCCTCGTGTAGACAATACGGTGTATCCATCTTCCTTGGATTTAGCTGATACGCTTCACAAAATTATGGGCAATCCTGCATATAAACCTTATTGTGAAGAGCTACTTAAAAAAGGAACGTTGAAGGCTACGCGCGGTAAAAAGGAAACGACCGACCATCCTCCAATTTATCCAACTGCAAGTGCTACTCCTGATGATTTGGCGCCTGCAGAATATAAACTTTATAACCTTATTGCTCGCCGATTTATGGCTACACTATCTGAGGCAGCGGTTGTAGAAGGCACGAAGGTAACGCTTGATGTACAGGGCGAGCCTTTTGTGGCAAAGGGTGATGTGCTGGTAAAGCCAGGCTTCCGTGCAATTTATCCGTATGGTCTGAAAAAAGACGAGCAGCTTCCAATATTGGCCGAAGGTCAAGAAATTACTTTCAGGGGCGCAACATGCACCAAAAAACAAACCGAACCCCCTGCTCGTTATTCTCAGGGTAAGCTTATCCAGGAAATGGAAAAGCTTGGCCTTGGTACTAAATCTACGCGCCACTCTATTATTGAGCGTTTGTACACAGTTAAATATATTCAGAATGACCCTATTGAGCCTTCTCAGCTCGGAATGGCAGTGTGTGATGCGCTTGATAAGTTCGCGCCTCATATTACGCATCCTGAAATGACAGCGGAACTTGAAGAGGAAATGGACAACATCGCAGTTGGTGAAAAAACCAAAAGCGAAGTTGTTATGAACTCGCGCAATTTGCTTTCAGAGCAGCTTGCTGATTTGCTTCCTCATTCCGAGGAGGTAAAAGATGCCTTGGCAGATGCAGTTGCCGCCGATGCTTATGTTGGTCCTTGTCCAAAATGTGGCAAAGATTTGCAACTGCGAACTTCTCAAAAAACCCGATCAATGTTTATTGGTTGTTCAGGTTGGCCGGAATGTGATGTTACCTATCCGCTTCCGAAAGGCAAAATTGAGGCAATGGAAGAAAAATGCCCTGTGTGCGGAATGCCTCAAATCAAAGTTACGGCATTTCGTTCAAAGCCACGAGTGCTGTGTATTGATCCAGAATGTGAGACCAACAAGGAACCTGACTTGGTTGTAGGAGAATGCCCAACCTGTGCAGCTCAGGGAAAGCATGCCAAGCTTATTGCACGTAAAAACCCTCGCACCTTAAAGCGCTTTATTCGTTGTGATAATTACGATGAATGCAATACGGGCTATCCGCTTCCTCAATATGGTGCCCTTACCGCAACTGACGAAGTATGCGAAAGCTGCGGCGCTCCTATGGTGATAGTTACCACCAATCGTGGTCCTTGGAAGCTGTGCCCTAATTTCAATTGTCCTGCTAAAGAAGAAGCAAAGGAAAAGAAGGCGGCGGCAAAGCAGGAAAAAGCTACGAAGACAACAGGCAAAAAAGCGAAGTCTGGTGCGAAGAAATCTACCAAGTCATCGTCGGGCAAGAAAGCGGCAAGTAAAGCTAAAAGTGAGTAAACAAAGAGCTTTGAGGCTTGGAGGCAAGCCTCAAACAAACCTTTCGGTTTTATAGATAAACCTCGAGTAAGCCTTGGTTTGCAAACAAACTTCGAGCAAATCCCAAGCAAGCTTTGTAATTTTGTACGTAAACTCCAAGTAAACCTTTCGGTTTGCAAGCTTTACTTGTCTAGATATAAGAAAAAGTACGATAATAGAAGTTAGCGCGTGCTTAATAGGATACGTGTGAACGGATAAACAATTTAAACTGTTCTAAAAGGAGCTAAGAATATGAGCAAAGTTACTATCGTAGGTGCGGGTAACGTTGGAGCAACCGCTGCGCACATCATCGCTTCAAAAAATCTTGCTGACGTAGTTTTGGTTGATGTGGCAGATGGTCTTCCTCAGGGCAAAGCGCTTGATATGATGCATATGCGCTCTGTTGAAAAGTTCACCGTTTCTGTAACAGGCACTAATGACTACGAAGCCACAAAGGATTCAGATGTCGTTGTTATTACGGCAGGTATTGCTCGTAAGCCTGGTATGACTCGTGAAGACTTGCTCGGTGTTAACTCTGGCATTATGTCTTCAGTTATCGAACAGGCCATGGAGGCTTCTCCTAATGCAATTTATATCTGCGTAACTAATCCGCTTGATGTTATGACGTATCTTGCTTTTAAGAAGTCTGGCCTTCCGGCAAATCGTCTGATGGGCATGGGTGGCGTTTTGGACTCTTCCCGTCTTTCGTTTGCGGTATGTGAAAAGCTTGGTTGCGACCCAGCGGATGTTGAAGCATGGGCTTTGGGTGCACACGGTGAAGGCATGGTATGCTGGCCTCGTTATACCAAGGTTAAGGGTACTCCAATTACTGAGCTGCTTTCTGCTGAAGAAATTGAAGAAGTAACTAAGCGTTGTACTAAGGGTGGCGCTGAAGTTGTTGGGTACCTTAAGACGGGTTCTGCTTATTATGCGCCTGGCGCATCTATCGCTAAGATGGTAGAGGCTATTCTTACTGATTCAAAAGAAGTTATGAGCGTTTGTTCTTACATTGATGGCGAATATGGCCTTCATGATTTGTATATGAACATTCCTACCCGTTTAGGCAAAAACGGCGTTGAAGAAATTGTTGAATTTGATTTAACTGATGAAGAAATGGCAGCCCTTCAAGAATCCGCTGCAAGCGTTAAAAAGGGCTTGGAAAATCTTCCTGAGTAAGAATAAAGAATCAGGATATCTGTAAAGGATGTCTAATCGCATGAAAGTAGTAACATCTGCCAGCGTGTACAACGCGCTGGCTTTACTTATTCCAAAGCTTGCTAGTCAACTGCCCGATGATATTCTTGCGGGACTTATGACGGCACGTGAAGTTGAAACAGGTGATCGCGCTCGTATTGTGCTTGATCAGCTTATCGAAAATGCTCGCATTGCGGCACAAGATCATGTGCCAATCTGTCAAGATACAGGCACTGTGTGGGTTTGCCTTGAGGTAGGTTATGATGTGTTAGTTCCCGGTGATGTACTGTCACGCGTGAACGAAGCTGTTGCGCAGTCATACGAAAATGCGCGTTTGCGTAAATCGGTTGTTAAGGACGCTCTGTTAAACCGTGAAAATTCTGGTGACAACACTCCAGCATTTTGCGAAATCCATTATGTTGATGAACCGGGAGTTGCCCGTTTGCATGTAATGCTAAAAGGTGGCGGTTCTGACAATGCAAGTCGCGTTGTAATGCTTACACCGAGTGCTGGTAAGCAAGGAATTATTGATACGGTGCTTCAATGCGTTCGTGAAAAAGCGGCTAACGCGTGTCCTCCTCTTATCGTAGGAGTAGGGGTTGGCGCAACGTTTGATAAGGTTGGCGGGCTAGCAAAGCATGCGCTCATGCGTCCCCTTGGACAAAATCATTCAAATCCTGAAGTAGCTGCTTTTGAAGCTGCGCTTCTCTCAGCAATCAATGCCACAGGTATTGGAGCAGGGGCTTTAGGTGGATGCACTACAGCGCTTGGCGTTCGCGTGGAAACGGCACCTTGTCATATTGCAGCACTTCCAGTGGCGGTAAATATGGGATGTTCTGCCATGCGTCGTGCTACGGTTGAACTGGATTGCTTGGAATTACCTCAAGAAATGTCCAGAGAATTGAGCCAGTTAGTTGAAACGTCAAGCAAGGAAGAGGAGTAATCATGAGTTTAGAAGAACCTTTGCCTATTACTCTTCCTCTTGATAGGGAACAAATTAAAACGCTCAAGGCTGGCCAGGCTTGTTTACTCACGGGACCTTTGTACACCTTGCGTGATGCGGGTCATCAACGATTGCTTGATGAAATGGGCGATAGCACTACATTGCCCTACGGGTTAGAGGGCCAAATCATTTTTTATGCAGGCCCTACACCATCGGCTGCGGGGCGTCCTTTTGGGGCAATTGGGCCTACTACCGCTTCCCGTATGGATTTTGCAGCACCACATCTTATGGATTGCGGCATTGCTGCAACAGTGGGAAAAGGTACGCGCTCCGAAGATGTGCGTAAGGCGTGCATGAAAAATCAGGGGGTTTATTTTGTTGCAGTTGGCGGTGCGGCAGCTTATCTTGCAAAATGCGTAACGTCTTGCGAAACCTTAGCATACGACGACCTTGGAACCGAAGCTCTTCGCAAGATTGAGGTAACTGATTTTCCGGTGTTTGTGGGCATAGATGTTGAAGGCAACAATATCTATTCTCTTGATTGATAGGATTGCGCGTGACCAGTACACAAGATACATCAGTAGGACCAGGAATTTTTATTACCTTTGAAGGTGGCGATGGTGCAGGTAAAACCACCCACATCACCTTTTTAGCAATGTGTCTTCGTGCCATGGGCTACGAAGTGCTTTGTTTGCGTGAGCCAGGCGGAACGCCTATAGGGGAAA
Source organism: uncultured Eggerthella sp. (assembly GCA_900556585.1). Lineage (GTDB taxonomy): Bacteria > Actinomycetota > Coriobacteriia > Coriobacteriales > Eggerthellaceae > Anaerotardibacter. The sequence goes on along the minus strand of USPD01000007.1, from coordinate 27,268 downwards.
CCCTGCGTTCCATTCTTCTTGATCCTGACAATTCGGATATGTCTGATCAAACTGAGTTGCTGCTTTATGAGGCGGCACGCGCCCAAATTGTAAAAGAGGTAATAATACCTGCTCTGGCGCGTGGGGCTGTGGTATTGCTGGATCGTTTTTATGATTCAACTATTGCGTATCAAGCATACGGAAGAGGGCTTCCGTTATCTTTCGTTCGCCAGGCAAATATATTTGCTTGCCAGGGTGTTCATCCTTGTCGCACCATTTTGCTTACTACGGAAGCTTCAGCAGAAGTGGGGCTTGATCGCGCGACGCACCATGGAGACGCTGATCGCCTGGAACAGGCTGGAGTTGATTTTCACGCGCGGGTAAATGCCGCTTTCAAACATTTGGCAGCTGAAAATCCTGCCCGTATCCGAGTGGTTTCTTCGGCTGGATCTAAAGATGAAACAGCTCGTGCAATTTTTACTGAATTGGCAGATGTATTTGGTTGGGGTCCAGATAGCAATGTTTGGGAACCGGGCTTTTTTGATGCAATCCTAGAACGTAATACTAATAAAAAAGCCCAGATTGATATGGCTGAATAGACTAGATGGCAGGCTTAAAACGTGGCAGATGTATTTGATGGTATATATGGACAGCCTCGCGTTCGCGAATTCTTTCGTGCTTCGCTTGCTTCTGGCCGCGTAAGTCATGCTTATTTGTTTACGGGTCCTGCGGGCTCAAACAAAACAGCAGCCGCTTATGCATTTGCACAAGCATTGCTGTGCAAAGATCATGGCTGCCGAACCTGTGATGATTGCCGCCGCATAGAGCGTCGCAAACATCCAGATGTTCATTTCTATTCACCTGAAGGCGCTCAAGGATATTTGATTGAGCAAATTCGCGAAATTGTTTCTAGTGTCTCGCTAGCTCCTGTTCGCGCACAGGGCAAAGTATATATTTTGGATCGTGTTGATTTGCTTGGTACGAGCGCTGCCAATGCATTTCTTAAAACACTTGAAGAACCTGCTCCTGGCATAACGTTTATTTTACTTGGTCGTACACGCGAGGCTGTGCTACCTACTATCGTTTCACGCTGCCAGGTAGTTCCTTTCCGTCATATTCCTTCAAGCGAAGCAGCGGGAATTCTTTCTCAAAAAACAGGAGTAACTGCTCAGCAGGCGCGCATTGCAATCGAGGCATGCAATGGTTCTATCACGCGCGCTATGATGTTTGCTAAAAGTGCTGAGCGTTCAGAATTTCGCGCACGTGTAATGGAAGTTCTTTCCAATTTGGAGTTAAGTGATCCGCGTGATGTTTTGGAATATGCCGCAGAATTAATAGAGCGTTCAAAAGCTCCGCTTGATAATGTACGCACACAGCAAAGTGAGGAATTGGCAGAGTCTGCTGACTTTCTAACAAAATCAGCCCTCAAGCAGATTGAACTTCGTCATAAGCGTACGCTTACTATGGCAACGAAAGAATCACTTGGGCAAATGACGTCAATAATTCGCTCCTGGTTACGTGATGTTTTAATGATTGTTTCGGGAACGCCTGATTTAGTCATTAATGTTGATCAAAAAGAAGCGCTTGAGCGTGCTGCACAGCGGGTGAGCTATGCGGGCATCATGAGCGCATTGCGTGAAGCATACAGGACGGATGAGGCGCTTAGTTATAATGTTTCTCCAGAGACGTGTTTAGATGCACTTCTTTTTTCGATAAGAGAGGTTTTACATGGTTCGGGTAACCCCCATTAAACTTCAAGCTGGAACTCGTGTTTTATGGTTTGATCCAGCTGAACATACTGTATGTGCGGGCGACCATGTCATCGTAAGTACCGAACGTGGTTCGGAATTTGGTGTTGCTACGGCAGACATCATGGAAGTTAGCGATGAAATGATTGCTCAGCTTAAATCGCCCTTAAAGCCAGTACTCCGCATTGCGGATGAGGCAGATATTGAGCGAGCAGATGAATTGCGCCAAAAAGGCGAAGAAGCACTTTCAACATTTAAAGAACTTGCTGCTGAAACGAATGAACAAATGCGTCCCGTTATGGTTGAGTTTTTGTTTGATGGTGATAAGGCAGTATTTTATTTTGAATCGGAAGAACGCATAGATTTTCGTGATCTTGTTCGCAAATTGGCAAGCGTATTTCATGTGCGTGTTGACATGCGTCAGATTGGTGTTCGAGACGGCGCGCGTATGATTGGCGGCTTAGGCCATTGCGGTCAAGAATTATGCTGCGCTCGCATGGGCGGAGAATTTTCACCCGTTTCTATTCGCATGGCAAAGGAACAGAACTTATCGCTTAACCCTCAGAAAATATCTGGCTGTTGCGGTAGATTAATGTGTTGTTTGCGCTACGAATATGAAGCATATAAAGAAGTTAATGCTCGCGCTCCTAAAAATGGTGCGAAAATCGAAATTCCTGATGGTTTTGCAAAAGTAACGGAGATCAATGTTCCGCTAGAGCGTGTTACTTTACAGCTTGAAGATGGCAAGACTATTAAAGTGCCACTTGCTGAAATGGAAATATCAGGCGAAGCAAAACGCCCTAATCGCATCAGTAAAGAAGTATACGAAAAGTATGTACTTGTTGATCCTTTGTCGATGTTTACTACTTCAACGTCAGCGGCAGATTTAGAAGTATCTTCATTTACCACTGAAGATAAGCTTGCAGAACCTAAAGCTCGTGTTATTAAGCATTTGCACAACGAAGACTCAAATGATTCCGCCACTACTCATCGCAAACCTCGTCGCCGTCGTAGCGTTGAGCTTTCTGTTGATGGCAGTGTTGAAATTAAAAAGGCAAGTCAAGAAGAAAACGATTCGTCAGATCAGCGTAGGGGTGCATCTTCGAATGAATCTTCTGGCCGTAAAAACGATAAAGAGTCTCGCCAGAGGCGCCGTATGCGACGTGATAAAAGCGATAAACAATCTGGTGAAGGAAACGAATCGAAACAACATCAGTCAGGTTCGTCTTCTGAGGGAGGCGCTGGCAAGCAAAAGGCTTTGCGCAAACAGCGTCGTGCTTCTTCTAATCGCATGGATAAGCAATCGGATCGTGGTAGCCAAAATCATGATAAGCGCGATCGTGCGGATGCGCGTTCGCGTCGTAGGCCTGGTCAAAAATCATCAGGAGTACGTAATGCTCCTGTAAAATCAGAACAGCATACAACTAAATCAGTACAGCGTAATCGTGTGACGGCTTCGAACGAGGCAAAGCAGAGATCTAACCATCGCCGTCCTCGTCGTCGCCACCATACTTCAGGAGGGGAACAGGGAAATGCAGAATAACGACTATGCGCTTTTGACTGACTTATACCAATTAACAATGGCGCAAGGATATTGGTCCTGTGGAAAATTGGAAGAACAGGGGTGTTTTCATATTTTCTTCCGCGAGCCTCCCTTCAATGGTGGCTTTGCTATTGCAAGCGGCATGGATCACATTGCTGAGGTAATTGAAAACTTCAAGATTACCGATGGGAATATTGAGTATCTTTCGTCTCTTGATGCTCCTGGTGGTGGAAAGCTTTTTAATCCTGAGTTCCTTGAGTATTTGCGCAATTTGAAACTTGATGTTGACGTGGATGCAGTACGTGAAGGCACGGTTGTTTTCCCTAATGATCCAATCGTTCGCGTAATTGGACCGGTGCTGCAGTGTCAACTTTTAGAAACGCAATTGCTTAATTGTGTAAATTTTGAAACGCTTGCAGCCACTAAGGCAGCACGAATTTGTCATGTGGCAAAAACTCCTGTAGCAGAATTTGGCCTTCGTCGTGCGCAAGGAGAATCAGGGGCGCTTCGCGCTTCTCGTGCTTGTATAGTTGGTGGATGCGCTTCCACGTCGAATGTACTTGCGGGTCGTATGTTTAATTTGCCGGTATCAGGTACTCATTCTCATGCCTGGGTAATGGCTTTTAAGGATGAACTTGAAGCATTCCGCGCATATGCAAAAGAATTTCCTACCAACTGCGTATTACTTGTAGATACGTATGATGTTGTACAAGGGCTGAAGAACGCCATTACGGTAGGTCTTGAAATGAAAGAACGTGGCGAGCACTTAACGGGCGTCCGCATTGATTCTGGCGATTTGGCATGGCATGCGAAGTTAGCTCGAAAGATGCTTGATGAAGCTGGATTGACCGATACCGGCGTTGTTTTATCTAATGATCTTGATGAATTTACTATCAAGTCTATTTTGGATTCTGGCGCTCAGGTTGCATCATGGGGCGTGGGCACCAAGATGGTAACCGCCTATGACCAGCCTGCTTTAGGCGGAGTGTACAAGCTCGCAGCAAAGCGTATTGGTAACGATGACGAATGGGAGCCTATCATGAAGGTTGCTGGCCAATCTTCCAAGCAAACGGTTCCAGGTGTTTTGGATATTCGTCGCTATTTTCATTCTTCAGGAAAGCTTGCGGGCGATATGGTATTTGACATCAATTACGGTATTTCTCGCGAACGCATTGTTGATCCGGCTGATGAACTTCGTCAGAAAGATTTGTCTGGTAAGAACTACATCACTCTTTTAGAGCCGTTAGCTCGTGCGGGAAAAGTGGTGCTAAACAGCGAATATCGTGATGCACTTATTGCGCGCGACTATTGCCGTGAACAGCTTGAATTGCTTGACGAAAGCCAAACGCGCATTATTAACCCTCATTCCTATCCTGTGGGATTGGAATATGCGCTCTTTTACCGTCGTCATGAGCTTGCTTCACGTTTGTTGGGACTGCTCTAGCTATAAAGAAAGGTGCTCCTATGATCAGAATCGTTACTGATTCGGTATCGTCATTGCCTCGTGAAATTGCCGAGCAAGAAAACGTTGAAGTGGTTTCGCTGTACCTCAATGTTGAGGGTAAGGAATATTCCGATCTAGAAATGGATATAGATACGTTTTATGAGCGTATCTATGAAATGGCAGGCAATCCTCCAACGTCAAGCCAACCTTCGCAGGCAAAACTAGAAGCATTATTTGAATCCATTGCCAAAGCGGGTGACGAACTGTTGGGCATTTGGATTTCCTCTAAGCTTTCAGGCGCCTTTGAAGGGGTGCTTCGTGCGGCACGAGCGGTTGAGTCTCGCAACATCGGGTTTTCCTACTGCATGATTGATTCTTCTTCATGTGGCTACGATGAAGCGTTTCCTGTATTAGCAGGTATTCGTTCGGTTAAGGAAGGAAAAACCCTTAAAGAAGCAGCTACTGATGTATTGAAAAGTATCAAAAGCACGCGTTTTCTCTTTACACCTGAAAGCCTAACATTTCTTCAGAAGGGTGGTCGTATTGGCGGTGCTGCTGCTTTGCTGGGAAACCTCATTAAACTTTCTCCCGTATTAACGGTGGTTGATGGTATTCCTCAGGCAATGGCTAAAGTACGCACCCAGAAAAAGGCGTTGGCAAAAATGGTATCAATTCTTGAAGAAGATGTGGCAGCTTGTGGTGGACTTAAAAACTTGGTAGTGCACTATATTGGAGAAAAAACTCCTGCTCTTACTTGGGTACATGAAGTAATTGAGCCCTTGCTGGGAAGAAGTGTTGATGTGAAGCCGGTTAGTCCTGTAGTGGGGCTGCATGTGGGTCCAGCAGTTGGCATTGCGTATGAATGCAATGAAGCACTTTCCGGCAAAATTACAAAAGATCTTTCATCTTTGGCAGTATTTAATTAACGCTGTATAGATAGAACGAAGGAAGGGATAAAACAGTGGACATCAAATGCAATTTGATTCTCGATTCTTGCTGTGACTTACCCCATGATATCGTGGATCGAAAAGGGGTGTACCTAGTACAGTTTCCCTATTTTGATGATGATGGCGAACATTTAGATGATTTGTACCAAATGCAGACTGCTCATGATTTTTATGAAGGTATGCGCAAGGGTAGCGAACCTCATACGGCGCAGGTTCCCATGCCAGCTTTGCAAGAAGCATATCAGTGGGCGATTGATCAAGGCAAGCCTACCGTTTATTTAAGTTTTTCAAGTGGGCTTTCTGGTACTTTTGATACCGCTCAAATGCTGCTTGATCAGATGAAGGCAGAACACCCAGATCTTGAGTTATATCTTGTGGATACGAAGTTGGCATCTGTTGCTGAAGCGCTTTTAGTGTACGAAGCGCTCGATCAGCGCGAAAAAGGGCTTACTGCCAAAGAGCTTGTTACATGGGCAGAAGAAGCTCGCTATTTTGTAGACGCTCAATTCATGGTTGATGATTTGGAGGCACTTCGCCGCGGTGGTCGCATTCCTTCAACGGTGGCATTCGCAGGTTCGAAGCTTGATGTGAAACCCTTGTTGGGCATTGATATGAACGGCAAGCTTGCGCTTACGGGTGTTGCCCGTGGTCGCAAGAAGGGTATTAAGTCACTGATTGATTACTGGACTAAACGACGTACTAATGAAGGCCCTGTTCAAAATGTTGTTGTAGGAGGAGCGGACTGCCCAAAAGATCAAGAACGCTTAGTTTCGCTTCTTGCTAAAGAAGACGAAACAGCAATAGTGTTAGAGTCAAGTATTGGACCAGTAATTGGCAGTCATGTAGGTCCTGGAATGCTGGCAGTAGTATTTTGGGGACCAGATAAGCGAAACGATTTATCAGTTGCTGATCGTATTGCCAGCAAAGTTCGTGGCAAATAACATCGATGGCAACTAACTTAATATAGAAAGGTTGATTTAATGGGTTCACAGGAAGTAAAGACGTTTTGTTTTACGGGGGAACCCGAGGTAGGGACATGTATAGAAGCCATGCTTAAGGCGGGGGGCTTTACTCAATCTAAAGTAGCTGATGCTGATGTTGTGTTCACGTATCGTATAAGTGAATCCGAACTTGAGGATTTGTATTATGAAAGTTCAGGCATCTTGCAGTTAAGCAAAAAAGATGCGGTTCTTATTGACCTGAGTCCTTCTACTGTTTCCTTTGCTCAGGAACTGTGTGCTATGGGTTCAGTAAGTGAAAAGCATGTTCTTGATGCACCTTTGGTGATAAAGGATATTCTTGCGCCAGATGCTTTTTCTAAATCACAAAACCTAGGTATTGTTGCTGGTGGTTCGGAAGACGTCTTTAAGCGTGTTGAGCCTATGCTGCGTTCAATTGCTAGTCATGTGATGTGGATGGGCAAGGCTGGCTGCGGCCAAAGCACAAAAATTGCTTTAACGCTTTCTTCTGCAGCAACTTTGGTGGGTCTTGTTGAAGCTTACACCGCAATGCGTGTTTCTAAGGTTTCTATTGATGAAGAAGACTTTGTCGATGTTGCTTCGGCTTTTTCGATGTTAACGCCTGCTCAAGAATCGTTTGTTCAAGCATTGAGTGAAAATGATTTTGAAGATGCCTCCTTTACTATTGAATATGCGATGGGAGAACTTGCTGCTGCTCTTGCTTCTGTGGACGACAATGATCTTATTCTTCCGCAGGCAGAAGCATGTTTCCGCTTGATGGAGCTTCTTGCTATGGTAGGCGGCGTTTCCTACGACCCTTCTGCACTAAAGCTTGTATTTGCTGATGAAGAAACAAGCAAGAAGTATGGCCTTGATTGGTCTCGTGTTGAAGGTGCTTACGACCATAGCAAAAGTGACCACGAATGTGATTGCGATGATAACTGCGATTGTGGGCACCATCACCATCATGATTCTCAATCCGGATCATCTGGTTACATTAGTTTTTCGTCGAATTAGTGGAACGCAAAGCATCAGCGTAAAGCATGAACTATGAACAGAGATTCATATAATTGTTGTCATGTTTGTCCTCGCGAATGCGGTGTAAATCGCATTGAGGGCAAACGTGGCATTTGTAAAGCACCTGCAACATTGAAAATAGGAAGAGCAGCGCTTCATTGGTGGGAAGAGCCTTGTCTTGTTGGAGACAAGGGTAGCGGTGCGGTATTTTTTGCCTACTGTCCTTTGGGTTGTGTGTATTGTCAAAATCAAGACCTGGTTACTGGTGCTGGTATTGAGGTAAGCGAAGCTCAGTTTGAACAAACGCTTCTTCGATTACAGAATGAAGAACATGCAGCCAATATAAATCTTGTTACTCCGAGTCATTATGTTCCTACGATAGCAAAGGTACTGACGCGTTTACGATGCCACTCTTTCGGCCATTTTTCTTCTGCTAATGGCAGTTGTAATGGCGATAGCTGCAATGGTGACAGTTGTGAAAGTGGCAACAAAAGCGACAGCTATGCTTCTTCGTGCAATCCAAAGTCTCTCTATATACCCGTTGTGTATAACACTTCTAGCTATGACTCCGTAGATACTCTTCGCTTACTTAGGGGACTGGTGGATATTTATTTGGCGGATTACAAATACGCTACGCCTGAAATAGCAGCGCGCTTATCGCACGCATCAGATTATCCCAGAGTAGCGTTGGCTGCACTGGATGAAATGGTGAAACAGATAGGCGCATGGAGGGAAGACTCGTCAGGCTTGCTTCAGGAAGGCATTATCGTTCGTCATTTGGTATTGCCTGGCTATATTGAAGAATCTTTTAAAGTGCTTGATGTTTTGCATGAGCGGTATGGCAATGCTATTCGTTTCAGTATCATGAATCAATATACGCCGTTAAGAAGCGATTTAGCGAAGTATGGGCTTAAGGGAAGCGTATCTGTGCAAGACTATGAGCGAGTGCTAGATTATGCAGACTCATTAGGAATAGAAGACTATTTCTGGCAAGAGGGAGGAGCTGCTACGGAAAGCTTCATTCCGACTTTTGATGGTACTGGTGTTTGCACTGATGCTTGCGGCGATTAAAATTTCTTAAAAAATCGCTATTCATTTGAATGAAGTTATGGCATAATTGTTTACGCTTTTTTGCCGGCATGGCGCAATGGTAGCGCAACTGATTTGTAATCAGTGGGTTGGGGGTTCAAGTCCCTCTGTCGGCACCAGCTTAAACATGTAAGCCATCGGGTTTCCGATGGCTTTTTGTTTTTTGCGGTAACTAGAATTCGGTAGTGTCTATTTCTTCGAGTGTTTCTACGTGGAGGCAAATCTCGCTGCCGTCATCATCCATGTACCAGCAATATTGACCTTTTTCGTCTTCGGTAAAAGTGACTATTTCCCAATTGATGTAGTGACGGACATTGGTGTCATTTGGTTCTACATTTGCGTATTCAAGAACAGTTCGTGCTGCTAATAGTTGCTGTTCAGATAAGTTTTCAAACATACGAAATGCTCCTTTATGTCGTGTACTTGCCGTTGGTTCTAGCTATAGTTGGTGATTTGCCTGCAAAGCCAAGAGCTTATTGAGCTGTAAATTCCTTTTGGCCTGTAAGCCTTCTTTTGGCTGACAAAAGGTAATGATAAAACGAAACCCCAAAGTTTTCACCTTGGGGTTTCGTTAGTTTGAATCTTTTTGAGACGCTAGTTTAAATCCAAAGTAATGGTTTAAACGGGATACTGTTTTTCTTATTGCGCCTATTCGGGATCCTGCATAATCACTGCGACAAAGGTTAAAGGCTCAGTGTCGCTTGCGTTCTTTATGCCATGTGAGCTTCCGCTTTCACAAAGAAGAGCATCTCCAGGAGCCACCTCATAGTCGGTGCCATTTTCGGTGTAGACAGCTTTGCCAGAAGTGATGAAATATAGCTCGCATTCTCCCTCGTGCTTATGAATGCCTAATGAGCTTTGGGGTTCAACGGTGATTTGGGAAAGATAGGTACACTTACCTCCAACTTCGGCAATCTTTTCTTCGCTGAGTAAACGGTCGCGAATCATATATCCTTCGCCACCATTAACTTTTTCAACGCGTTGTGTTTCTCGGTCGCGATAAACTGGCATGACTTCCTCCTTGTTTTACAGAACTACTTTCGGCTAGTTCTTAGTTATTTTGATTGAAGCACGAACTATTGCCGTTAACGCTATGAGGCCAAATAGTTCACGTTTCTAAGCAGGTGGCTTTATTACTTCTCGTGTTTTGCTATGGGAAGTTTTACACGGTTCCCATTTGCCAGGAATTCAGATAAGCTGCCTGTTCTTCAGTCAGGGTATCAATGGAAACTCCGAGAGTCTTCAGCTTCAAACGGGCAATGTTGTTATCAATATCGTTTGGAACGTCGTAACAATCAGGTTCCATTTCTTCGGCATGTTGCACCATAAATTCAGCGCAGAGTGCTTGGTTTGCAAAGCTCATATCCATAACTGATGCCGGATGACCTTCTGCGCAGGAAAGGTTAACTAAGCGGCCCTCTGCAAGCAATACAACTTTTCGGCCATTAGGCAGGGTGTATTCTTCAACGAAGGGGCGTAAAGTTTTATGCTCAGTTGCATTTTCTTCAAGCCAAGGAATATTGATCTCGGAATTGAAGTGGCCAGAATTGCATACGATGGCGCCGTCTTTCATGTTTTCGAACATTGGACCATCAATAACATTAAGGTCGCCCGTAACAGTTACCCATACGTCGCACTGCGCTGCAGCTTCAACTGCTGGCATTACGCGGAAGCCATCCATAATAGCTTCGAGTGCTTTCAGTGGGTCAACTTCGCAAACAATAACCTGTGCACCCATGCCGCGACCACGCATTGCAACACCGCGACCGCACCAACCATAGCCAGATACAACTAAAGTACGACCAGCTAAAAGGCGATTTGTTGCACGAATGATGCCATCAAGGGTAGATTGGCCGGTGCCATAGCGATTGTCGAAGAAGTGCTTAGTTTTTGCTTCATTTACTGCAATGATGGGATATTTAAGAGCACCTTGCTTTGCCATTGCTGCTAAGCGAATAACGCCCGTTGTGGTTTCTTCGGTACCACCAATAATAGTTTCTAATGCATCGGTGCGTGTTTCATGGATACGACCAACTACGTCGGCACCGTCATCCATGGTGATCTGGGGAAGAGTGTCAATTACGGCATCTACATGCTCGTAGTAGGTTTGAGTGTTTTCACCTTTGATGGCATAAACAGGAATTCCGAAGTGCTGTACCAGTGCTGCAGCAGTGTCATCCTGGGTGGAAAGCGGATTAGAAGCGCAAAGAGTTACTTCGGCGCCGCCTGCCTTTAAGGTGCGCATAAGATTTGCGGTTTCGGTGGTTACATGAAGGCAAGCACCAATACGGATTCCTTTGAGGGGTTTTTCTTTTTCGAAACGTTCGCGGATTGAAGCGAGCACGGGCATGTCACGGTCAGCCCAAAGAATGCGGTCGAGGCCAGAATCCGCAAGGGATATATCTTTAATGTCGTAGTTCATGGGTAAATCCTCCTTACTTGTGTTAAGGGTACCACGCTTGTTATGTCTAGTTCGTCTAGTTCGCGAAAAATGTATGGAGGCGATGTGCAGACATCGTGATGAGAACAAGAATAATCAGGCATTTTTGCGGTCAAGAAGAAACAAATTGTTTACTTATCGTGCGGTAAGTTTAAGAAAAGTCTATAATCCCGAAAGCAGGAAGTGCCTATTTTTTGACGCACTGCATGAATATGGTAATTAGTTATTACACGAAAAGCTTTAATTGGTGCAGATAGTATTAACTAGTCTTGCTTTGGCGCAACTAAAGGAGCCTTTGTGTTAGAGGAAATGATATCGTCCCTTTCGTTTGTGGACTTTTTTAATATGTGCGTATTTGTAGTATTTACGTGCTGCTACGCATATCAGATCATTTACGTTTTTATTTCCTTAGCTAAAAAACCACCAGCTTTAACGGCAAAAAAGAATCATCGATACGCTGTTGTAATTTCCGCTCGTAATGAAAATGCGGTTATTGGCGACTTGATTCACAGTATTCGTGTTCAAAATTACCCTCAAGAATTAATTGATATCTTTGTTGTAGCTGACAATTGCACTGATAACACCGCTGCAGTTGCTCAAGAGGCGGGCGCTATTGTTTTTCCGCGTTTTAACACTGAAGAAGTGGGGAAGGGATACGCGCTTGATTACGGCTTTGCCTGCATTCGTCAGCATTATGCAGACAACAACTATGAAGCTTATTTTGTGTTCGACGCGGACAATGTCTTAGACGTTAACTACTTCCGTGAAATGAATAAAGTTTTCGATAATGGTGCACTTGCTTCAACAAGTTATCGTAATTCCAAAAACTATGGCTCTAACTGGATTACTGCTGGTTACGCGGTATGGTTCATGCGTGAGGCAAAATATCTATCCCAAGCACGTCTTACCGTGGGCACAAGCTGTATGGTTTCGGGCACAGGCTTTTTCATTAGCGCCAAAATTATTGATGAGATGGGCGGATGGAAGTACCACCTGTTAACGGAAGATATTGAATTTTCCGCTGACAGCATCATTCATGGTCGTCGCATTGCTTACTGTCCAACCGCTATGCTCTATGACGAACAACCTTTAACATTCCGCGATTCTTGGAATCAGCGTTTTCGTTGGGCAAAGGGTTTCTATCAGGTGTTCTTTGGCTATGGCGGCAAGCTATTTAAGGGCATGTTTACCAATAAAAAAGGTTCTCGTTTTGCTTGTTATGACATGTTAATGACGGTATGTCCTGCAATGCTGCTTACTATTATTACTATCGTTTTTAATGCGGCTATTATTATTCTTGGCTTAACAGGTGTTATGTCTACTGGCGTGATGATTACTTCGTCGCTTTCCTCTATTTTCTTCTGCTTGTTTAACTTTACGTTATTCATGTTTATGTTTGGTGCGCTGACTACTTTTACTGAGTGGGATAATATTCACGCTCCTGCTCGTAAGAAGATTTTCTATATGTTTACCTTCCCTCTGTTCATGATTACCTACATTCCAATTGCTTTGGTTGCTTTAGTGAAGAAGGCTTCTTGGAAGCCAATTCAACACAGCATTTCTGTTGATGTGCAGGAATTTGCTCAGGCAAATGCAAAGGACACCGATCGTATTTAAGTTCTGTTTAAAGTGTCTGAAATCACAGCTACTGAATATGGAGTAGTTGTTACATGTAGAGTAGCTGCCGAATGCAGAATCGTAGTTACTGAACACGGCTAAAAGTAAGTCCATACAGGGGAGCGTGTGTTGCCTTGCGAAGTATTTTTGTGGCAGCGAAAAGAGTAGCTCCTGTTGTCATGACATCATCAATAAGAATTATATGTTGGGCTGATAAAAGTCTTACAGAAGCATTAGGTGCAAGTTCAAATGAATCTTCCATATTGCTAAGGCGGGAGCGCCCATTGAGCAAACGTTGGTCCTTTGCTTTGCGTATGGCTAGTTCATTTTGAAAAGGAATGTTTGTTAACAATGAAAGTTGTTTACTTATTTTCTGAATGTGATCAAATCCTCTTTCGCGTTGAGCGGATGTCTTTGTTGGGATAGGGATAAATACCGCATCAGTTTTCCAGGAGTGGGGAAGTGCATCTGCCATGAACCGGGCAATATCTAAGCTGAGGCGCTGTTCCCCTCTGTCTTTGTAGGCGGTAACAATTCTCCTTGTTTCTTCGGTTAGTATGGTTGCCGAAGCACACCCATTTAAGGGAAACGATGGAAGATGTTTCCAGTCAAGAATAAAGCGATTGCATTCGGTGCAAATTTCCTTTCCGTATGCTGCTCCACAGCGGGGGCATGCTTTAAGTTGGTCCAGATAAGGAAGATTTACTTTGCACGAATGGCAGATGAGTTCTCCCGGTAAATCACAAATTACGCAACGAGTTGGCCAAAGTGTTTCTGCGAACGTTTCTTGCAATAGTGATGCGTAATTTGAAATGTGGGCTGATATGTTGGCAAGCGATATATTCATGTTTTGATCCTATGCGCCATGTCTAGTGCGATGGCTGAAAATAATTCAGGTTTAAGCCGATTTTGTGGTTCTATATTGCATGGTGAAAGTGCACATATTTCTCATATTTGGTAATGACTGGATATAAATGTTGAATTTGGCAGTGATAATGTGCGTTTTTGTAAGGAGTTACTTTATATCTGGTAGACTAGGAATGCTTCTTTCAGGTCTGTGGTTGCGGATTTTCCTAGTCCAAGGCAGATGCGGTCAAAAGGATCCACGTAAGCTACCAACAAATTGTTTGGGGCGATCATGGCGCATCCTAGGGGTAAGTCGCACCGTCTGTATTACATATAAATGCAGCATAGGGCTGCGCAGGCGAGAGAACGATGTCGTTGGCTTAGTTCCAGTGCGCGAGTGTGGGGGCAAAGACCAGGTCAGCTGAAAGAAGCATACGTAATTGGAAAAAGAAGGGATTGTCTCAATGAAACGCGCATCAATTCTTGTGCTCAGTTTGGTGGTTGCGCTGTGTTTAGCTTTGCCTTTGGCGGGTTGTTCTTCATCAAGCTATACCCCTCAGTTAAAAGACCAGACAGTCAACAACTCTGCTTTGAATACTGCAGGAACCTTGCGAGTGGGTATTAATGCTTCAAATGCACCTTATGCAACACAATCGAATGGTTCGATCGTTGGGATCGATGTTGATATTGCTGCAGCTTTGGCAGACGAAATGGGCTTAAAGCTTGAATTGGTAGATGTTGGAACGGCAACTGATACTGCGTTTGCGCGTGAAAATGTAGACATTGTCATGGGCGTTGAAGAAGCTAATTCGGCTTATTGGATGTCCGAAGACTATATGAATTCAGGCATTGCTCTGTTCTCTTTGACGGAAGGCGCCCAGGCTCCTACGGCTGCTGGCTCATTTAAGGTTGCTGCTCAGTCATCTTCTATAAGTGCTTGGGAGGTAACGGATCATTATGGTGAATCCTGTTTAGAAAACGCAGGAGACCCCAATGCAGCATTTGAGATGTTGAGCACTGGCTCAGTTAATTATGTTGCAGCTGAAAGCACTATTGGCGAATACGTAATTCATACTTCTGGTATTGATGCGTATCCTATTGCTCTTCTGCAAGATGCTACTCCTCGTACTATTGCAGTGGCTTCTGCTAATCAGGAACTCCAGCAAGCAGTAACAAGTGCTCTTTCGACGCTGGTTGATGGTGGAGTCATTGAGGTGATTGAGGGCAGGTGGCTTGGTGGCCACTTTGATATTGCAGGTTTGACGGTAATTCCTGCTGCAGCATCAACGGAAACAAGCGAAGATGCTTCAACTGACGAATCTTCAACTGATACTACTGATTCTTCAGCGGATACTACTAGCACAACCAGTACAAGCAACAACGCTTCTTCGTCTACTGATGCCACTTCAGATGAGAGCACTTCGGAAGAGTAGGGTTTTAAGTTTTCAATTGCTACTCCGCAGAATTGAGGCGGGTATCCAGTAAATTAAAAGAAACCCCACATAAGTAATCATGCTGTTAAAAATATGAGGCTTTTTGTTGATATGGTTTCGAAAAGTTAACAAACAAAAAAGCAGGACTCATCCTGCTTTTTTAATTTTTTAATCTTGAGAGGAAAAATGAAGCAGAGATAAGGAGAAGGTATCATGACTTATCAACAAGGAGGTTCGCAACCTCCCGTTCCTTCTGAGAATCAGCAGGGAACAGCACCTCAACAAGGGTCTGCTCCTGATACTCAATATCAGCAGGATCCTAATCAGAATCAGTATTACCAGAACCAGTATGCTCAGACACAATATGCTTCAGCGTCAGGTAATGGGGGATACTCTGAGCAAACAGCACATCCCGTCGGACAGCACCAGAAGCATTCATTTTCGTGGAAAACCTTTTTAACAGCATTTTGCGGTGCGCTTTTAGCATGCGTTATTGCTCTTGGGGTATATACCGTTGTTCAACCTGGAGGATCTTCCACTGTGCTGGGTGGCAATGGCGGTACTAACATTACCGTGAATGGGGAAGACGCTACTTTGGCGGAAGTTGTTTCGCAAAAGTGCCTTCCTTCGGTAGTAAATATTGATGTCTATACTCAAACATCAACTCAAGGATTTATGGGAATGGTTGATCAGTCAACCGATGAATATACCGAGTCTTCCCTGGGATCAGGCATTATTATTTCTTCGGATGGCTACATTCTGACAAATTATCACGTTATTGAAGGCGCTGATCGTTTACAGGTAACCGCTACTGGTGGTGAATATGAAGCGCAGGTAGTTGGCAGTGACCCTTCGAGCGACCTTGCTGTTCTTAAAATTGATGCATCTGATTTAACTGCCGTTGAGATAGGCTCTTCTGCTGATTTAACGGTTGGTGAATGGGTGATGGCTCTTGGTAGCCCTTATGGCTTAGAGCAATCAGTATCAACCGGTATTGTTTCAGCTACAAGCCGTACTACCTCAGCGCTCAATAGCGATTCTTCCAGCGCGGTATACACCAATATGATTCAAACCGACGCAGCGATTAACCCAGGTAATTCTGGTGGTGCGCTTGTTGATAGTGACGGCAAGCTTATTGGTGTTAATACCTTGATTGCTTCTTCTTCAGGATCAAGTTCAGGTGTTGGATTTGCTATTCCTGTTGATTATGCAATGGATATCGCTCAGCAAATTATTGATGGCAAGCAGCCAACACATGCTCAGCTTGGTGTTTCTGCTACAACTGTAACTAGCCAGCTTGCGCAGTTCTATGGACTAGATGCAGATTCTGGCGCCTATGTTTCTAATGTAACTGCTGGATCTGGTGCTGCTCAAGCAGGTATTCAACAGGGCGATATTATTACAAAGCTTGATGATGCAGATATTACTTCATCATCTGACTTAGTGTTGGAAGTCCGTTCGCATAATATTGGAGATACCGTATCGGTTACTTATGTTCGTGACGGTCAAGAAAATACAGTTGACGTAACATTAGGTTCGGATTCGTAAAAAGGAATTCATCCTTCAATAAGAAGTTTGGGAAAACCAAACAAGTAGGGTGAATGACTTATCAAATGAACAGGTGGTAGCTTTTCGTTCAATACGGGAAGCGCCACCTGTTTTGTTTTGGGTGTAGAAATGCTGCTAATACTATAGTTTGGGTAAGGCAATGTTGTGGATAGAATAACTGTAGGCACAGTAATGTTACGCAAACACTTGAATGTAAGTAGTTGTGGATGCAGTAATGGAGAAGAGCTGAATCAACATAGCAATATCGTAAACATCACTCATCTGCTTCACGTTAACGGTAAAGTGTTGTATAAAGTAATGTTTGAAAATCGCGCAGATTTAAAACGATTTTTAACGACCCTGTATTGGACTTGTTTTTTTACGGTAATATAACAAGGATAACGCTCGAAGAAAGGATGTACCCATGAGCTCTGATTACAAATATAAACGCGTCCTCCTTAAGCTTTCTGGTGAAGCGCTTATGGGTGAAACTGGTTATGGAATTGACCCTAAGGTAGTAGAAGAGCTTGCGGTTCAAATTAAAGAAATCGTAGAAGATGGCATTGAACTTGCCGTTACCGTAGGCGGTGGCAATATATTCCGTGGTTTGGCAGGCTCTGCAGAGGGTATGGACCGTGCGCAGGCAGACTATATTGGCATGTTGGCAACCTGTATGAATGCGTTAGCACTTCAAGATGCTTTTGAGCGTCATGATATTCCTACGCGCGTTATGAGCGC
This sequence comes from uncultured Eggerthella sp., assembly GCA_900556585.1. GTDB lineage: Bacteria > Actinomycetota > Coriobacteriia > Coriobacteriales > Eggerthellaceae > Anaerotardibacter. Next base: position 9,920 of record USPD01000007.1, on the reverse strand, counting down.
GATTGAAATGCGCCAGGTATCTGAGCCTTATATTCGCCGTCGCGCAATTCATCATTTGGAAAAAGGTTATGTTGTTATTTTCGCAGCAGGCACGGGTAATCCTTATTTCACGACAGATACAACTGCTGCGTTGCGTGCTTGCGAAATTAATGCAGAGTGCCTTATGAAGGCAACCAAGGTTGACGGCATTTATGACAGCGACCCTGTAACCAACCCCAACGCAAAACGATTTGAACACATTAGCTATCTTGAAGTTCTTTCTCGTGAGTTGCACGTAATGGACTCAACGGCAACTTCGCTTTGTATGGATAACAAACTTCCAATTTTGGTATTTGACCTTATGGTGCCAGGTAATATTTCTCGTATTCTTAAGGGAGAAAACATTGGCACAACGGTAAGTGCTGATTAGGAATTCAACCAGTTAATTGGGTAAACAAATTCGTACGGGAGCGAATAGAGAAACTTCGTACGTGTGTTTTAAAGTAATAAACACCAAATTTGATGACACATATCCAGGAAAGGATTTCTCATGATCGACGATATTATGAAAAAAGCCGATGAGCGTATGAAGGGTGCTGAAGATCAGCTTGTTTCGAACTTTGCTTCTGTTCGTACCGGCCGTGCTAATGCCATGATTTTGGATAAGGTCAAGGCAGAGTATTACGGAACCTTAACACCCATCAATCAGATGGCAGCAATTAAGACCCCCGATGCTCATACGCTTGTTATTGAACCATGGGATAAATCTTCTCTTGGTGCAATAGATCATGCTATTCAACAGGCAAACCTTGGTGTAACACCAAATAACGATGGATCAGTTATTCGTCTTTCGTTCCCGCCTTTAACAGAAGAGCGTCGTAAGGAATTTGTTAAAGAGTGCCGCGGGTATGCAGAAGAAAGCCGTGTAGCGGTTCGTAATGCTCGTCGTGATGCTAATGCTGCAGTTGAAAAAGCGGTGAAAAACGACAACCTTCCTGAAGATGATCAGCGTCGCGCTGAAGCAGAAATTCAGAAAAAGACTGACGCTGCAATTGCTAAAATTGATCAGCATCTTGCTTCCAAAGAAAAGGAGCTCATGTCAATCTAGGCGTTGGAGGCATGTGTCATATGCGAAAACCTCTTGATTACATATTTCCTAATCCACCAAGCGATGCGGATCCGCATTTGCTTAACCAGGATACTATCCCTCGTCATGTTGCCGTCATTATGGATGGTAATGGACGTTGGGCTAAAAAGCGTGCGCTCAACCGTCTTCGTGGTCATAAAGCAGGTATCGAAGCTGTCCGAGAAACCATTCGCTGTGCTAACGATTTAGGGGTGGATTATTTAACGATCTATTCGTTTTCAACGGAAAATTGGAAACGCCCTGAAGACGAAGTAAATGGCTTGATGGATCTTTTTGCGAAAACCATGCTTGCTGAAGTTGATGGTTTGCATGAAGAGCATGTGCGCGTGCGTACCATAGGCGATCTATCTCTTCTTCCCGAAGAAACATGCGATGCTTTTGAGCAGGCTTGGGAAAAGACTAAAAACAATGACGGAATGACCCTTGTGGTTGCAGTGAATTATGGCTCACGCCAAGAAATACTCCGTGCTGTTAAAGTATATGCTGAAACTGCATTGGAAAACGGGGTACTGCCAGAATTGAACGAACGAACTTTTGAACAAGGTTTGTACACCGCTGATATTCCTGATCCTGATTTACTTATACGCACTTCGGGTGAAATGCGTATATCAAACTTCCTGTTGTGGCAAATTGCCTATACAGAATTTGTTTGCACTGATGTATTGTGGCCCGATTTTGACAGGTATGATTTCTTACGTGCTGTTCTTGAATATCAGAGCCGTGATCGTCGTTTTGGGGCTGTGTAAGCATGACGAAAGTTCGTGTACGCAAGCCTTTTTTAAGGGAAAACAATCAAAAACCTTCCATTACTGAACAGGAAGTAATAACGCATGATGAAGAACCTACGTGGGAGCGAAAAACCACTAGGGCCCGCAAGGCGGTAGTGGGCAAACTTCCTTCCAGGGTTACTCATCCAAGCAATTTAGCTGTGCGTACTTCAACGGGAGCTATCTATATCTTGCTCACCGTAGTGTGCGTTTGGGCTTCTGATATAACTACAGCTCTGTATTTGTCGTTGCTGAGTGCTATTTGTGCTAATGAGTTTTATTACATGCTTCGTGCTGATGCTAAATTACCTAATGAACTTTTAGGAGTTTGCGCTGCTGCAGTTTTCCCTCTTGCTATGTGGCTTTTTGGGGTAAGTGGAGTATGTGTTGCTTTGGCCGTGTACGTACTGGTGCTGCTGGTGTGGTATGTATTTTGGCAGCCTGCGCGCATCAGTGATGTTGCAGTAAGTCTTTTTGGCGCTGTCTATACAGGCCTTATCATGTCTACAGCGCTTCTTTTAAGGGAATCTCTTGGAGACCCATGGGGAGCAATTCTTGTTTTAGGGTTGTTTGTAAGCGTATGGGGAAGCGATGCATTTGCCTACTTAATAGGTTCTGCTATTGGCAAACATAAACTTGCACCTCATATCTCTCCCAATAAAAGCTGGGAAGGCTTTATTGCCGGATTAGTTTTCGCCATGATTGTTTGGTACTTGCTTTCTTATATTCCAGGCGTGTCATTGTCGTTGCCTCAGGCTCTTATTTTTGGCTTAATTAACGGGCTTGCGGGAGTTCTGGGCGATTTGGTGGAAAGTCGAATTAAGCGTAACTCCGGGTTTAAAGATTCAGGAACCATTATGCCTGGACATGGTGGCTTGCTTGATCGCTGCGATTCGCAGTTTTTGGTTACGTTGTCAGGTGCTATCTTGCTTGTTCTAGGAGGCTGTATACCGTATGTCTTCTAAAGATGTTTCTTGCAAAGGTTGTTCTATTCATAGCGTTTCAGATAAACGTCGTATCGTTATTTTGGGATCAACGGGTTCTATTGGTACGCAGACGCTTGATGTAGTGCGCCGTCATTCCGATAAGCTTGAAGTGGTTGGTCTTGCTGCGGGATCGCATGCTAAAGAATTACTGGCGCAGGCAAAAGAATTCAATGTTTCTCATCTTGCCTTAGGGGTGCGTAGTAGTGCATCTGCTTCTGTTTTAGAGGAACTTTCGGAGCATGTTGAACAAACTAGTCGCACTTCTTCTTATGGTGGTTCCTTTACACAAGGCTCTGACGCAGTAGTTGATCTCTGTCGTTTACCTGAGGCGGATTTAGTAGTTAACGCATTGGTTGGTGCTGCGGGCTTACAGGCCAGCTATGAAACTTTGCAGGCAGGCAAGGTTTTGGCGCTTGCCAACAAGGAGTCGTTGGTTGTTGGTGGCGATTTGATAATGCCGCTTGCTAAAAAACCAGGCGATTTAATGCCTATCGATTCAGAACACGGGGCAATTTATCAATGTCTTTTAGGTGAAAACCCTGAAGAGGTAAGCAAGCTTTGGGTCACTGCGTCGGGTGGACCTTTCCGTGGAAAGAAACGAGAAGATTTAAAGTCAGTTACTCCTGCACAAGCATTGGCGCATCCAACTTGGCATATGGGCGCAAAGATTACGATTGATTCTTCAACTTTGATGAATAAGGGTCTTGAGGTAATTGAGGCTCACCATTTATTTGCAATGCCATATGACAAAATTGAAGTAGTGGTACAGCCTCAAAGTGCTATTCATTCTATGGTTGAATTTAAGGATGGTAGCGTAAAAGCTCACTTGGGTACCACTGATATGCGCATACCTATTCAGTTTGCTTTAAGCTATCCTGATCGTTGGTCAGCTCCTGTGGAGCCGCTTGATTTCAGAACATTAGGATCGCTTGAATTTGCAGCACCTGATACAGAAACATTTCGTTGCCTGACGCTTGCTCGTATTGCGGGATCAACGGGAGGAACTCTTCCTTGCGCAATGAATGCCGCAAACGAAATTGCGGTAGCGGCATTTTTGGAGGAACGCTGTTCTTATTTAGGTATTCCTGAGGTGGTTGAAGCAACCATGGATGCCTGCAGGGTAGAATCGGTTGAAAGTATCGATCAACTACTGGAGGTAGACGCATGGGCGCGTGATTATGCGCGTTCGGTGTTGCAAAAGTGATAAGCATGGATATTGTAATCATGATCATAGCCGCAACTATTGTGTTGGGGTTTCTCGTGTTCATTCATGAGGGTGGTCATTTTCTTGCCGCTCGCTTATTTGGTGTGCGCGTGACAGAATTCATGATTGGATTTCCTGGTCCTTCAATCGGGTTTACTAAAGGTGATACTCGTTTTGGTATTACCTGTGTGCCTTTAGGTGGATACGCAAATGTTTGCGGCATGGCTCCTGCAAGCGAAAGTCCTCATTTAAAACGTGTGCTTGGATATGTGTATCGCAAAGGCGAAGTATATTCTGAAGATGTTGCTCACGATTTAGTGCTTTCCAATGATGAAGCATACGAATTGTTAGAGGAATTGGCAGACTGGGGTTCTATTAAGCGCCCTCGCCGTAAAGATAAATACAACGTATATCGCCCACCTGCTACTAAACAGTTTTCAGAAGGACAAGCCCGTCCTGTTGCAGATTTGCAGGCGTTTTTTAATCACGAAAAATCTTGCCAGTATAATGCTCTTCCTTTCTGGAAGCGTTGCGTCATCCTTTTAGCGGGTCCCTTTATGAATTTACTTTGGGTGCTATTGGTATTTATTGTGGTGTATTCCGTTATGGGTCTTGATTTGCAAAACACTTCAACAGGTGAAGTGTTCCACTATAACTGGGCTCCCTGGGATGCAGTGTATATGGGAATTAAGTATCTTGGCATGGTGCTAAGCGCTGTTATTTCTCTTTTAAATCCTGCAACAATGGCGCAAACTATTTCGCAATCTACTTCCATAGTGGGAATTGCGGTGTTATCAAAGGACGCTTTGGAGGCGGGATTGCAGAACTTCTTGTTCTTTTCTGCGGTTATTTCAGCTTCGCTTGGTTTTATGAATATGCTGCCCATCCCTCCGCTTGATGGTGGTCGTTTTGTGGTTGAAATTTATCAAAAACTCTCACGTAAAATAGTGTCTATGCGTGCGCTTGGATATCTATCTATGGTAGGTCTTGCGCTTTTTGCCTGTTTATTTGTTGTTATGCTTAATCAGGATGTGCAACGTTTTGTACTGGGGAATTGGGGTTAAGCTGTGAAGGATATGAAACCTAATCAAAAAACTCGTCAAATAATGGTTGGTGGAGTTGCGCTAGGCGGCGGTGCTCCGTGCGTTGTTCAGTCAATGCTTAATCTTCCTTTGCAGGATGTTGAAGGAAACCTTAATCAAATTGAGCGACTAGCGGAAGCGGGCTGCGAATTAATTCGCATTGCGATTCCTCGTAAAAAGGATTTGGATTATTTCGAGGAAATTTGCAAACGTTCAGTGCTTCCTGTCATTGCAGACATTCATTTCAGTGCTGAAATTGCTATTGAAGCTGCTCGTCGTGGCGCTGCGAAATTGCGCATTAATCCAGGCAATATTGGTGGTCTTGAAGCATGTGTCCCTGTTCTGAATGCTGCGCGCAGTGCAGGTATCCCAATACGAATTGGAGTTAATGCGGGCTCTCTTGATGCGGAACTAGCGGCGCGAAGCGACCTTTCTCTTTCCGAGAAACTGGCGGAATCAGCACGTGGTTACGTTCAATTTTGCGAAGAGCAAGGTTTTTATGATGTGGTGGTATCCGCTAAGGCGCATGATGTTCCAACTACGGTTGCGGCATATAGGCTTTTATCGGAAATGTTGCCTTCGGTGCCCCTTCATATTGGCATAACTGAGGCAGGAACATTGTTCCAGGGGCTGGTAAAATCTGCAAGTGGCCTTGGCATACTTTTAGAGCAGGGCATTGGTGATACCATGCGTATTTCACTTACTGATGACCCCGTAGAAGAAATTCGTGCTTGTTGGACATTGCTTTCGGCTCTTGGTCTACGTCGTCGTGATCCGGAATTGGTAAGCTGTCCTACGTGTGGACGTTGTCAGGTAGACTTAATTGCACTGGCAAAAGAAGTCGAAACCAGGCTTAAAGATATACATCAACCTATACAAGTAGCTGTGATGGGCTGTGTCGTTAATGGTCCAGGCGAAGCAGCAGATGCCGATATTGGTGTTGCCTGTGGAAAAGGGTCAGGAGTTATTTTTGCTCATGGCAAGACCTTGCGTAAGGTTGAAGAGGCGGCTATCGTTGATGTGCTAATGGAAGAGATAGGAAAACTATGAGCGAAATTATGCGTTTAAGTAAACAATATGCACCTACGTTAAAGGAAGATCCTGCTGATGCAGAAATTGCCAGCCATCGTTTGCTGGTACGTGCTGGCATGATCAGAAAAGTTACTTCAGGTGTTTATACTTACTTGCCGCTTGGTATGAAAGTTCTGGCAAAAATCGAGCAGATTGTACGTGAAGAAATGGATGCAACAGGCGCACGTGAAATGTTAATGCCTGCTTTGCAGCCAGGCGAACTTTGGCACGAAAGTGGTCGCTGGAATGATTATGGTCCAGAGTTGATGCGCTTGCATGATCGTCATGATCGTGAATTTTGCTTAGGACCAACACACGAGGAGCTTATCACCGCAATCGTCCGTAGCGAATTGCGCTCCTATCGTCAACTTCCTTTAACGTTGTATCAAATCCAATCTAAGTTCCGCGACGAAATTCGTCCACGCTTTGGTTTGCTGCGTAGTCGCGAATTCATCATGAAGGATGCCTATAGCTTCCATGCCACCCAGGAATCACTACAAGAAACCTATGACGAAATGTATAAGGCCTACGGCCGCATTTGTGAGCGTTTAGGTTTGGATTATCGTCCTGTTGAAGCTGACTCAGGCCAAATTGGTGGCAGCGTTACCTGCGAATTTATGGCTTTAGCTGATGCTGGTGAAGCTGAATTGGTGTATTGTCCTTCCTGTGATTTTGCAGCTAATACTGAAGCGGGTGCTTGTATTCCGCATCCAACTGAATACAAAGTTGATGCGTGTGAAAAAATTGCAACCCCAGGTGTAACCACCATTGCAACGTTGGCAGAGTTTTTGCATATTGAAGAAAGCGCAACTGTAAAAGCAATGGTTGGCAAGAATGCCGATGGTGAAGTGGTGACACTCTTCATTCCTGGCGATCACGAACTGAATGAAATTAAAGCTCAGCGTGCAGTTCCTGGGTTTGAACTGCTTACTGATGAAGAAATCAAAGCTGCGAAGCTTCCTAAAGGATCTATTGGCCCTAAGAATCTACCTGAAGGCATTAAAGTTGGTGCTGACGAAAGCTTGAAGGTTATTGAGCGCTGGGTTGTGGGTGCAAATGAAGATGGCTATCACTTTGTTGGTGCTAAGCATGGCGAAGATTTCACGGTAGATTTTTGGGCAGATCTTTCGGTGGTTGCTCCAGGGGACAGCTGCCCTCATTGTGGTGCTACCTTGCAAGGTGCTCGCGGTATTGAGGTGTCGCAGGTATTTCAGCTAGGGGATAAGTATTCTCGCGCAATGGGTGCGGTGTATTCTGCTGAAGATGGCACTGATCAGCCATTCTTGATGGGTTGCTACGGCGTTGGTGTTTCTCGCTCTATGGCAGCTATTGTTGAACAGCACAATGATGAACATGGCATCATTTGGCCACTTTCGGTAGCACCTGCGCATGTATGCGTAATTCCTCTGTCTGTTGGGGATGATATCGTATACCCTGTGGCTGAGAGAATTGCACAGAGCCTTGCCGCTGAAGGGCTTGAAGTTGCAATCGATGACCGCAATGAACGCCCTGGTGTAAAGTTTGCTGATGCTGACCTTATTGGATGGCCTGTCCAGATTGTCGTAGGCAAACGTGGCGTTGCTGAAAAAAAGGTAGAAATTAAACGTCGTGATACGGGCGAAAAAGTAGATGTTTCTATTCCTGCTGTTGTTGAAGCACTGTCGTTCTTGCATCGACATAAGAAGCGCGCTCCTCTTATGTAATTAATCAAGTAATTCAAGTAATGATATTTGAACGTTAAGGAAAAGGTAGTAAGTACAACGTTGGAACAATCAGCATTGCAAACAGAAAAACGACCTATGGAATTGCTGGCTCCTGCTGGAGGGTGGGAGCAGCTTTTCTATGCGCTGCATTTTGGCGCTGATGCAGTGTATCTAGCTTGTGATAAGTTTGGGCTTCGTCAACGTGCGGGCAATTTTACCTGTGAAGAATTACCAAAGGCGGTTGAAATTGCTCATAATGCAGGCGCAAAAGTGTATGTCACCTGCAATGCTTATGCTCATGATGATGACCTGAAAGACTTACCACGCTACGTTGAAGCTATGCGGGATGCTAAGGTGGATTCAGTTATTGTTAGTGATCTTGGTGTTCTTTCGATTGTTCAACAACATGCCCCAGAGCTTACTATCCATGTTTCTACGCAGGCTTCAATTTCTAATGCGGCAGCTGCAATGATGTGGTATCGCTTGGGCGCAAGGCGTATTGTGTGTGCGAGAGAAATGTCTTGCAAAGAAATTGCAGCGCTTAGGCAAGAAATTCCTGATGATTTAGAAATTGAAGTGTTTGTTCATGGTGCCATGTGTATGGCGGTATCAGGACGTTGTCTGATAAGTGACTTCATGACGGGTCGTGCCGCCAATAAAGGTCAATGTGTACAGCCGTGCCGCTGGGAATATCGCCTCATGGAACCAAGTCGTCCTGGGCAAGAATTCGGCATTGAAGAAGACGGCATAGGCACCTACCTACTAAATTCCAAAGACTTAAATATGCTTTCTCATATTGAAGATTTGCGCCGTGTAGGGGTAGACTCAATAAAAATTGAGGGTCGAGTAAAAAAGGCATTCTATGTAGCAACGGTGGTAAATGCCTATCGTCATGTGCTTGATGGTGAAGACGCAAGCGTGTGGGAATCAGAACTGGATACCATTTCTCATAGACCGTATTCAACGGGATTTTTCTTTGGCGATGCAGAGCAGTCAACTGATGCTGATATGTATCAACAACTTTATGACTGGGTAGGGGAAGTTGTTACATCTGAACAGCTTTCTGAATCGCAGTGGCGTGTTTGGGCAAAGTGCCGCAATCGTTTTTATCAAAATGATGTTCTTGAAGTACTTAGCCCCCATATGCCAGTTCGAAGCTTAGAAGTTTTGGATTTGGCAGAAGTATTTGGTTATAACCCTGATACTCAAGATACAGCTTATTTGCATGAGCAATGGAGTGCTTTTCGCCAGGCTAATCACAAAGAAAATTCCACTTTGATAGAGGGTGCCAATGAGGCTTCAGGAAACTCAGAGGATCTAAATGATCTGTCATATGCTGAAGTTCCGAGCGATGTAGCAAGAAAAGCGATGGGGCTTTATGTGTTTACCTCATCGTGTTCGCTTCATTGTCATGATATTCTTCGAGTAAAGAGAAAAGATCCAAATCGAAAGAACTAGTAATTGATACACTGTACTAGGGAGTAATGCTGTGGATTGCAGCAAATAAATAAACAAAGGAGGCACAATGGGAAGGCAATCGGATGAAGCTTTGCAGGTAGCAAATATTGATGAATTAATTCATTACTTAATGAGCAATCATTCCGCCTACATGCAGTGCTCAGAGCTTACCTATTACCTGACAGATGCCAATGATATTTATTGGCGTGCGCAAAATACCAACGAATTAAATGAAAAAGGACATTTCGTTGATTGCAGTGAACTGATTGCCTCAGTGCGCGAATTTGTTGATCTGCCATTTTTAGAGGGTAGTCGTTCTATTCGTGATGTATTTGACGAGGCAACCTTTTATGCTTCAGTAAAAATTGATGGACAAGGAACTCCGGTACCAGTGATTTAGTTTTTCCTAGGTTACCTCTTGACCATTGAGGTTGTTTGAGGGTATTCTAGTCAAGCACTTTCGGGGCATTAGCTCAGCTGGGAGAGCGCATGGCTGGCAGCCATGAGGTCAGGGGTTCGATCC
>USPD01000006.1 GCA_900556585.1 uncultured Eggerthella sp. | reverse complement strand
TCATCGATGGTTCTTACCATGACGTTGACTCTTCTGAAGCAGCATTTAAGGTTGCTGGTTCTATGGCAATTAAAGATGCATTGAAGAAGTCTGATCCAGTTATCTTGGAGCCTGTTATGGCAGTTGAGGTTGAAACTCCTGAAGAGTACACCGGCTTCGTAATGGGTGACATTCCTAGCCGTCGTGGCATTATTCAAGGTCAGGAACAGCGTGGCAATGCCGTAAGCATTACCGCTAAAGTACCTCTGAGCCAGATGTTCGGTTATGCAACCGATCTGCGTAGTGGTACCCAGGGTCGTGCAACATACACCATGCAGTTCGACTCTTATGAGCCAGTTCCTAAGAATGTGGCAGACGAGATTATCAGCAAGGCTGGTGGTAACGCTTAAGCCATTTGGCTTAAGCTCCACCGCTTATAATGGAGGTTAAAGTGGCTAAAGAGAATATCCGCATCCGCTTGAAGGGTTACGATCACGAGATCGTGGATCAGTCCACTAAGTTGATCGTTGACACCGCACAGAAGACGGGTGCTAAGGTTTCCGGTCCTATTCCGCTGCCGACCGAGCGCAACCTGTACTGCGTTGTAAAAGGCCCGCACGTAAATAAGGACTCTCGCGAGCAGTTTGAAATGCGCACTCATAAGCGCCTGATTGACATCCTGGATCCAACCCCTTCAACGGTGGACTCCTTGATGCGTCTTGATCTTCCTGCTGGCGTTGATATTGAGATCAAGCTGTAGGGGAGTGTGATACTAGATGATTAACGCTATCTACGGTAAGAAAATTGGCATGACTCAGCTCTTCGACGAAGACGGCAAGGTCATTCCTGTAACTGTTATTGAAGCTGCTCCTAACAAGGTTTGCCAGGTAAAAACCACTGCAACTGATGGCTATGAAGCTGTACAGCTTGGTTTTGGCACCATCAAAGAGCAGAAGGTTAACAAGCCTATGGCTGGTCACTTTGCAAAGCAGGGTGTTGAACCAGTTCGCTATCTTCGCGAGGTTCGCGTAACTGATGGTGCAGAGCATACTGTTGGTGAAGAAGTTACGGTTGCTAACTTTGCAGATGTAAAGAAGGTTGACGTAACCGGTACTTCCAAGGGTAAGGGCTTTGCAGGCGTTATGCGTCGCTACGGTTTTGGCGGTGGCCCTGGTGGACATGGTGCTCACTTCCATCGTGCTCCTGGTTCAGTTGGCCAGTGCGCTTATCCTTCCCGCGTATTCAAGGGCGTTCGCCTTCCGGGTCACATGGGTTGCGATACCGTAACGACCAAGAACCTTGAAGTTGTCCGCGTTGATGAAGATATGAACCTCATTATGCTCAAGGGTGCTGTTCCTGGCGGCAAAAACGGCGTGGTTCGTATTCGCATGGCTTAGAAACGATGCGAAGGAGTTTATAGATTATGGCAAGTATTGAAGTAAAAGACGCGAGCGGCAAGAAGGTAAATGATACCGAACTGTCCGCTGCTGTCTTTGGCATTGAGCCAAACGTGCATGTAATGCACGAAGTGGTTCGTTCCCAGCGCGCTGCACGTCGTGCTGGTACTCACGACACCTTGACCCGTGGTCAGGTTCGTGGTGGCGGCAAGAAGCCTTGGCGCCAGAAGGGCACTGGCCGTGCTCGTCAGGGTACGATTCGTGCTCCACAATGGGCTGGTGGCGGTACCGTATTCGGTCCTCATCCTCGTTCTTATGCCTTCAAGGTTCCTGCAAAGGTTGTTAAGCTGGCTATGCGTTCTGCTTTGTCCGCAAAGCTCGCTGATGACGAACTCGTTGTAGTTGATTCTCTTTCTTTTGAGAAGCCTTCTACCAAGCAGGCAGCTGAGGTTTTGAAGAACCTTGGTCTTACTGGTCGTGTAACTTTAGTTGTTGGTGACGAAGACGTAAACACCTATCTGTCTTTCCGTAACCTTCCGCAGGTTCGCACCATCGGTATTTCTGAGGCAAACACCCTTGACTTCATTGACAACAAGGCTCTCGTATTCACGAGCGCTGCATTGACCCGCATCGAGGAGGTGCTTGCATAATGAAGGATCCTCGCGAGGTTATCATTCGTCCGATCATTTCGGAGAGCACCTATATGCGCATGGAAGACAATGTATACACCTTTGAGGTAGCAAAAACTGCTAATAAGGTAGAAATTGCTCAGGCAGTTGAAGCTATTTTCGGCGTAAAGGTTGTAAAGGTTAACACCTTGAATGTTAAGTCTAAGCCAAAGCGCGTTCGCTATCAGGTTGGTTCTACCCGTACCTGGAAAAAGGCTATGGTTACCTTAGCTGAAGGCGACTCCATCGAGATTTTCGCAGCTCAGGACTAGTTCTGCAAACTTTAGCTTAGTACTCCGATGAACTTACGGTTCGATTAGAAGTACAAATAAGCTATATCAGCTATATTATAAACACCCCTGTTGGAAGGTATCCGACAGGGGTGTTTTGTGTTTAGAAATAGTATTTATTCTTATATATAAGTCGCTTTTAGTTTGTTATTGGGCTGATTTAATTAATCCATCAGTTGTGATAGTTACAACTTGTATGGGTATGTCCTTATGAGACATATCTACCGCGGCTTTTGCAGCAAATTCAATACCGCCGCAACAAGGTACTTCCATACGGCAAACGGTAATGCTTCGAATGGAGTTATTTGCGCAGATTTCGCTTAGTTTTTCTGAGTAATTAACCCCATCAAGCTTAGGGCAACCGATTAAACAAACCTTGCCCGCAATAAAATCGTCATGAAAATTACCATAGGAAAATGCGCAACAGTCTGCCGCAATAAGTAAGTCGGCATCGTGGAAAAAGGGAGCATTTGAGGGGGCAAGTTTAATCTGAATGGGCCACTGAGAAAGGCGAGAAGGCCTTTCGCTAGAAGTTGATCTGGAAGCTGCAGCTGAGGTAGTGGCTGCAGCAGTAGTCAAATCGTCGTTTGGATCAGAAGTTGAAGGAATTGATCTCTTAAAGAATTTGACTTGAGAAGAAGGGCAGCCGTGTGATGGCATGGTGGCATGAGATTCCGCCTTGGCTCGATCCATGATTGCGCGAACAACAGCTGCTTCATCGTAATCTTTTGCTTCTCGTTGAATAATTGTAATGGCATTGGCGGGGCAGGCAGGTAAACAATCTCCAAGACCATCGCAGTAATCATCGCGCAGAAGCTGCGCTCTGCCATTTACTATGCCGATAGCGCCTTCGTGGCATGCAGAAACACATAGGCCACATCCATCACATTTATCTTGATCTATATGAACAATGTTGCGAATCATAAAAGGCTCCTTAATTGTTTTTTTAAGAATGTAACGCATGAGTTTAAAAAATGCTAGTGATTTAGTAACAATATATTATTTGTTTCTTGTTTCAAAAAAATATCTGTTTTTCAATGTCTTGTGTGCGGAATAGGTAGAGATCGATAAGACCAGTTCAAAGTAAGTTTTTAATATGATTAAAGGTGAGATCGTTCTCGCGAATTGTGAGAAAGTATCTTATTTTTTTCTTGTGTAAACAGGGTGGGTATGATGAAGCGTCACGTTACGATGCCCTGTATGTTGAGAATCGAAGAAGAAGGAGGTTGTATGGCTACTTATGGGTATGCACGTGTTTCAACAAGGGATCAAAAAATTGATCGCCAAGTTGATGCTTTAAAAGGATTTTCGATTGATGAAGAGCATCTCTATATTGACTATTTTACCGGAGTGAGTTTTGATCGACCAAAATACCTTCAACTATTGCAACAGATTCAAGATGGGGACTTGCTTGTAGTTAAGAGTATTGACAGATTGGGTCGAAATTACGAAGAGATTCTGGATCAGTGGCGTTTTTTAACAAAACATAAGGGTGCAGATGTTGTGGTATTGGACATGCCTCTTCTTGATACAAGAAGTTCTCGGGATTTAACTGGAACGTTTTTAGCTGATGTCGTTTTACAATTACTTTCTTATATTGCACAAATAGAGAGGGAAAACATTAAGAAGCGGCAAGCTGAGGGAATTGCTGCGGCTAAAGCACGAGGCGCCCGCTTTGGAAGACCAACGATACAACGCCCTTCTTCATATTCGAAAGTCAAAAAAGCTTATCTTGCTGGAAGAATTACACGCCGCCAAGCAGCAGAAGCGCTAGGTATTTGCAGATCAACGTTTGATAAATGGTTAAACCAAGATAAGCGAGAAAATGGCGATTAAAAATTAAAATCGTTATAAAAAAGTAGAAAAATACGGCGAAGCTTCACCAGAGCCAAACGAGCTGATTGAACCATTCATTTTGCCAAAAGATGAAATTCGAGCATTCATTAATTCGGCGTCCTACTTACTAGGCACCCGTGCTCAGCTTATTTTGGAAATCCTTGCTCTGCGCAGTGGGAGTTAACTTTACAAAGATTCTTATTCTTTTCCTTGACCACTTCCACCTCTGTACAACCAATAAAGCCCGAATGACCAAAAGTATTCTGGCTTTATTGGTTTTGCTAAGGCATCATTACGATGCATTATTCCCCGAAAAAGCTAAGGGGCCTTTCTTTTGATATTGCGCACACCATTCCTTGATGCGGTGTCTATTAGGAATTTGATAACGTTCCATTACGTCTATTACCGAATCCCCATTCAAGCGATCAGCCACGACAGCTAATTTAAGTTCAGGTGGATAATTTGGATGATGGTCTTTTGCAGCACAAAAACCTTCAGTGCCTAATGCCCGCCAAGTATATGACCAGTCACGCACTGTTTCACGATTGATTCCTAGTTCAGTTGATACTGCTTTATAGCCCAAACCAGATTCAAATAATTCTGCCGCCTTTCGACGAAGTGATAATCCCCACTTCATAGAAGCACCTCCTACGATTGTGAGTGCAAAAAAAAATGAAATAAGGCTCGATAAATCATCGAGCCTTATAAGAACGCCTAGAGCTTTTAATCCTTAATGAGTCTTACGCCAAGCTACAGCACCAGCACTACCAGCTAACGCAATCAGAGCAATCAAACCAGCAGCAAAAGGTAATACGTTGTCGCTTGTCTTAGGAAGAGAAGTAGCCTTACCGTCTGAATCGGTATTCACATTTACCGTTCCAGTATTAACGTTGTTATTGTTGTTGCCGTTGTCAGGCGTAGCAGGAGAAACAGGGGCTTCCTCAACCGTATAGGTGACAGTAGGGACTGGGAATTCTAGATCGCCCGATCCCGAATCAGTCGAAGTATAATTCAAAACTGCACTCTCATTTGTTGGAACCGTATAGTTACCTGCTGCCGTTTGTTTATTGACAAGCTTTAGATCATACGTGAGTTTCAGATCAGAACCATTTACAACTGGAGTATTAATCTTCCAAGTAAATTGCTCAGACTCAGATCCGTTTGAATAATTGATTACATAGTTTCCATCATCAAAAGTGACCGTTCCAGCCTCTTCACTAACGGTGCCAGGATAAGTTTTGCCACCAACACTTAATTTAAACGTATCCAACCCTACAAGATCAAAATTGCTGCCAATAACATCAGTAACCGTACCATTCTGGATCGCATACAGTATAGAGCTCTTAACCTTGTCAAACATGCCATCATACTCACTAGAATTGTTAGGAAGAGCCGTTGAGAAGTCACCAAGATCGCCTAAGTTCGAGATGGCATTGTACGCCCAAAGATATTTATTATCTTTCGCATAACGTGGATCTGCATAAGCATAGGCGTTATATTCACTTGCTATCTGCGACCATTCTTCCGCAACTTCATAAACAGCCGCATCCGCCGCACTAGCAGTGTTACCTTCTAGCTCTTCAGGAACGTAGCTTTTTTCTTTAGCAAACTTAGGAATTACAGACCAGTCCGTGCCCTGTCCTTTCCCATGTTCAATAGCATATTCTTTAGCCTGATATATTCCTGCATCATAAGCCATCTGGTAAGTTTCGATATCGTCCTTGATGCTAGCGTGGTTGTTATACCACTGCCTCATATTTTGAAACTCATCATAATAGCTAGAACTATCATGGTGCCAATCGATTGTTTCATGGCTAGCGTATAGGTTCTCCTCTCCGTTGGAAGTATTCTCGCTATAGATGGAATACACTTCACCGGGATTTCCGCTACCCCACAAATAGCCCACACCGTCCGTTACCAAAACTAGATGCTTGTTTTGTGCATCAACTGAAGAATCGTTGTCAAGCATTGTCTTACCGGCTAGAAGACCCGCATAGATATTTGTGCCACTACTAGCAGCATCATGAAAAATCACAGAGTCTCTGATAGTACTGTAATTTGCTTCATTAAGTTCAGTCAAATTCAGTTTCTCAAGAACTCCCTGCTCAAAATTAACAACACCAACATTAATGATATTGCCTTCGCTAGCCTGCTCGCGCAATTCGCTCAGCATATTAAATGCTTCCTCACGAATATCTGTACTTGCTGATTTATCCAAAACAAAAACCACATCAGAAACAGTTTTTTCTTGAGTACCATCAACATTTAACGTGACTGTTGTTTGATCATCTTCATTAATAGGTGTAGCTGTCTTGTCAATAGTCACACCATCTTTAGTAACAGGTGCTGCAAAAGCAGAAGCAGGTGTAGCCATTGCCATAGAGAAAGCTACAACAAGCGCCAAAGCAAACGTAGCAATACGTGTTTTCACGCGTTTTAACGAAGATTCTTGAACTTTAGCTTCGTTCATATGCCTTCCTTTCGTCTTTTATTTCTCCATCTGCGCTTACCTGCCCTTTTTTGCGCAGATGAAACGCCTCTGACGAAAAGGAATTCCACATAATCACATGCTTAATAGTTCGTTTAAGCCGACAGGGGGAACCTGCCCATAAACGTAGACTTTTATAAGGTGATGTACTATTCTGATTTTTATCTGATGAAATATAGATTGCATCTGATCACAGGTATATAAGGAAAATTAACTACTTTTAGGTTAATTTGACTTGCTGAATTAAGTCTACTTTTGCAAATACAACAAGCACACTTTCATCAGTCATGCCTACTGAAGAATAACCAGGTTGAACAAGCGGTTGTACTGGCGTGTCGACATCGGTTCGTAAGTGGTAGCCTGTTTCTTCGCGTAATTCTCTATCAACGGTTTCTTCGATAGTTTCACCTTCGTCCATTAATCCCGCTGGAAATGCGGCAAATACTCCATTGATGGGGTAACGAAATTCTTTAATCATTAAGTAGCTACCATTGGGAAGCTCTGGCACAATACAAACCGCATCGCAGTTAGATGTATTGATTGATGTGAGGGAACTATTTGTTGTTAAGGAATCATTAGCAGATACAGCTGCTCCGTTGCGTTCTAATTCTGCTTGGTATTCTGCAAGGGATTTCCGCGAAGCACTCTCATATGTATAGAGGGTTCCGTCGGGCTTTTGATAGGTCAAAATATACTTTTTAATCCAACCATCACTAACTTGCTCAATGCTTTGAAATTTTGGGTAGGCATTCATAAGCGCTTCCTTAGTCTTGATAGGGATTACGCGATAATTTTCCCACAAAAAAGCCAGCTAACACTTTTCAGTAGTTAGCTGGCTGTATTCATTCCGTAAGTGCTAGAGTTTTAAACTGCAGAAGATACCAAATAACGCAGTAAATCCGAACGACTAACTGATCCAACAATAGCGCCATTTTCAGTTACAGGAATCTTTTTGATGCGTACATCGGAAAGAGCACGGCATACGGCTTCAAGTCCCATAGTGGTTTCTACGCTGATAACATTTTTCGTTGCTATATCAAGAGCGCGAATGCTTTTTAAGCTTTCAAAGCTATCATGCAGGTCATTGCGGCGCATCCAGAGTGCGTAGTAGTAAGCCATACCTAGGCTATCTTTGGTTTCGTCCGTCAAAGCACGCATGATGTCACCATCAGAAATAAAACCAACGATATGACCATCTTTCTTTACGATAGGTAATCCACCAGTTTTATGTTCAACCATTGCTAACAGAGCATCGTAGGCGCTTGCTTGATCACAGATGCGATAAACATCCATTGCCATGACTTTTTCCAAGGAAAGCTGAGCACGTTCTGCGGCGGTAGATACTGGGGATTCACGACGGGACAGTATACTGGTTGCCAGTGCAAAGCAGAACCCCAATACTGCAAAGCAAGCTGCAGCAACACAAGCGGTAGAAAAACCAGTAGCATTTGCGCTAATAGCATTCGCGCCTGCAGCAAGAGCTCCTGTTTCAGATGCTGACATAATGCCTACGTAGAAGGAAGAACCAATGCATCCTGCAACTTGGATAACGGTATAGCAGGCAGTAACGCCATGGGCGTGTAATTCAGGAGTAAGTCTCCCTAAAGCAAAGCTTTGAGCAGGTCCAACAGAAAAAGAGCAGCCAATCAATACAGGGGCATAAAATGCCACAATTAATAGAGTTGTAGTGGATGTATCAAGACGGGAAAGCATAAACATAAAGAATGCCATAACAGCTAATGCAATTGGCAGCGTGAAGGCGAGGCCAAAGCGATCAAAAAGATGACCAGCGATTGGTGCAAAAATGCAGCAAAGCATACAAGGTGCAAGAAGTGTTAAAGCGGCGTCCATGGCGCTTAAACCTAAGGCTCCTTGCATAAACAAAGGAAGAATAATATTCATTGCAAATACAGCCATGAATGCAACAAATACAACAGCCAAACTTACATTGAAGCTTGCAATCTTAAAGGGTCGAAGATCCAACAAAGGTGTTTCAAGATTGCGCTGACGCAAAATAAAGGCGGCAAGGGCAATAACGCCAATAACAGCAGAAAGACCAGCAATAGCGGGAGTGCCAGAAAAAGCGCTTGAAACGCCATACATAATACCCAGCAAACCAATAGTCACTAAGGCAACTGATAAAGCATCAAGTGACGGATGACTTAGACTTGCGAAGTTGTCAATGAAGGCAAAAGTGAGGATAAGCGTTATGGCAACAAGGATTGCAAATACCAGGAAAAGAAAATGCCAGTTTGCAACGGAAAGCAGCGTGCCACCTGCGATAGGACCAAAGGCAGGGCCTAACAGCGTTACGGCGCTTACTACACCCATATAGCTTCCGAGTTTTCCTTGGGGAGCTACAAGTAACGTTAAGTTCATTCCAATAGGTACAACCATGCCAGTGCCGAGCGCTTGAATAACTCGAGCAACGATAAGCATAGGAAAGCTTACCGCTATTGCTCCTAAGATTGTGCCAGCTAAAAGAAGGCAAATTGCAACAATGCTTAAGGTTTTAGTGGGGATACTCCGATATAAAAAACTTGTGACAGGTACTGTAACCGCTGCTACAAGCATGTAAGCGGTAGAAACCCACTGAACCATTGCAGATGAAATAGAGAAGTCCTGCATAATAGGGGTTAGAGCAACGTTGAGAAACGTTTCATTAAAAGTTGCTAGGAATGCCGATACTGCAATAACAAGCAATACGGTAGCGGGGCGCCGAACGGGTGCTTCACTCATACAGAGTTACCTCTCTCTCTCGAGTGACAGCACGCGACGCTATTAATTGAATAACGTAGGCAAGAAAGCGTTGCAGTAAACGCAGCGCAATTCAAGCAGGCGAACGAAAGTGTTCGCTTTGTCCTATCTTTTATGTGATTACTTCTTGGGATGGTTGCTACAGAAAAGTAGAACCAGAAATAAATAATAAGAGCGGAATAGAGTTTTCGCAAGATACTATTTTTGGACGTGTTCACGTTTTCCGTAGTGCGTTGGGACATGAAAGCGGAATCGTTGTGCTGCTTGTTGTGGGAGTGCTGTTTTAAAAAGAACAAAATGTGGCTGTGCATATGGTTATGTATAAGCGCTAATATGAAACTTGAAACCAAGCAATAAACACACACGAAAAGAGAAGCAATGTTTCAAGATATTGAGCCAGCATCGTTTTGTAATGATTTTGCTCTAACCAATCCAGAGCCATCTGATCGAGTATTGATATATCGTGGTTCGTCAGTGTTGGTACGCAAAATTGGGGAAGATCAAACTCTTCATTTTCCCAGTTACAAGGCGCTTTGCGATGCTGGCGTAGCAGGACCGTCAGTTGTTGCTGAACGGGAAGTATCTGCACTTCCTGTCCGCGTTGATGGCGTTAAACCTTATGCGTTACTGTTGTTTTCCGTGGGGCATACAGCATACTTCCGTTGTGAAATATGTGATTCTGCATTGGATGCATTACTAGATGAAGGCTACGAATTCATTCCTATAGTTACTTTAAGGAACTTCCAACCTAAATACCGTGTTTTTGCGGGAATGACAGGATATGAATACCACGTGTGGTATGACACCCGTCATTATTGCGGTCGTTGCGGTGCAAAGATGGAACATGGGACGGTAGAGCGAATGCTCAAATGTCCTGAATGTGGCTGTATGGAGTTTTCGAAACTCTTTCCCGCTGTCATTGTGGGCATTGTCGATCGTGTGCGAAACAAGGTGCTTGTTTCGCGTTATGCGGGCCGACAATATAAAAACTATGCTTTAATTGCGGGTTTTTGTGAAATGGGAGAAACGGTTGAGCAGACTGTTCATCGCGAAGTGATGGAAGAAGTTGGTCTTAAGGTAACTAATTTGCGTTATTTCAAGAGTCAGCCATGGCCTCCATCGTCATCGCTTTTGTTTGGCTTTTTCTGTGATCTGGACGGTGAAAGCTCTATCAGGCTCGATGAACACGAATTGGAAGAAGCCGAATGGCTTGATCGCGATGAATTGCCGGATGATGAGGACTATTCGCTTACTCGTGAAATGATGGGTGTATTGCGCAAAGGTGAAGAAACAAAGTATCCTTTGGCATCATACGAATAAGCCAAATGCTAATGGCTTCATATGCCTAAGCGGTATGCGAATAAGTTGAATATGCGTTTAAGCTGTATATAAGTACGATGAATACTTCCAAGCTGTATGCGTAGATAAGCTACATCTGCTAAAGCTGCATATAAGCTTTAGTAACAGCGCAAACATAGATAACGATACAATATAAAGAAGCAATTACGATTAAAGGAAGATGTATGCGGGGAATAGCGGTCATAATAGCTGCTTGTTGTCTAGCTTTTGGTGCAGCAGACGCCGCTTCGAAACTGCATGAAAAAAAGAAGCTTGAGAAATCTACGTCTACTGAAGATTTAACTCAGAGCAATGACGAGATTATTAATGCTCAAAATTCCGGACAATACCATGAAACTAAAGAAGCTTCTCAATAAGTGGTCAATTAATAAAAGGAACAAAAATGAATCCAGTATTATTTTTAGAATATCCAAAATGTTCTACGTGCAAAAAAGCCAAGAAGTGGCTTGATGAAAACGGTATTCAGTATACGGATAGGCATATTGTTGAGGATAATCCAACGGCAGAAGAACTTGCTCAGTGGCATGCTAAGAGTGATTTGCCAATTCGTCGGCTATTTAACACAAGCGGTATGCTCTATCGCGAACAGAATATTAAGGCAAAACTTGATGAAGGCATGAGCAACGAAGATGCCTACGCACTTTTGGCAACAAATGGCATGTTGGTAAAGCGTCCTCTTATCATAGGGGATGATTTTGTTCTTGTTGGCTTCAAAGAGCCTGAATGGGAAGCCAATCTGAAGTAGAAATTTGCAAGTTCGACACTTCATTAGAAACTATAGGAGCGTATGAATTAAAAGTATTGATCTAAGATCAAGATTAAATGCTAAGTGAGTTTTTAAATAGGGGTGGGGTTCTGGAGTTTACATGCAACTCCAGAACCCCACCATTTGATGACTATGCTTGATGGTCTGGTCCGTAGGAAATCTCATCAAGTGACTCAGGCGTTTCTCCCTTAAAGCAGCGAATATATTTCTTGTCTGCAAAGTCTTGAATTTCGCTGTCGTTATAGCCTAAATCATGCATGACTGAAGCAGTGTCGTAACCAAGCGGTTTTGCGCGAGTTATTTCGGGATCACCAACGGAAGCCATACGCACAGGAGCAGTAGTGATGCAGTGGTCTCCGATGCTGTCGTAATGAATAGGGCGCAGGATATCGTTGGCATATGCCTCTTCGTCCTGCATCACATCTTCCATCGTATTGCAGCGCGCGTAGGGTACATCTTTTTCAATGAAAAGCTTTTCCCAATACTCCCAGTCATGTTGTTCGAAGGCATTTCCAATAAGTGTTACAACATCCGCTACTTCGCCTGTTTCATTAATCTTGGCGCAGTTGGTATAACGCTCATCCTCTGCATATTCGGGTAGCCCAATAAGGCGCATGACGAAGGGATACCACGCGTCATAAGATCCGTAGCAAATCAAGAACCAAACGCCATCTTTTGTGCGATAACAGTTATTAGTAGGGCAGGTTGCCATGTTGCGGTTCTTGGGGTAGGGAACTCCGAAAGGCTGAGAAACTACTGCAACTTGCATGGCCCACAAAGCCATGTGATGCAAGTTAACAGTTACTAAGTCACCCACGCCCGTTTTTTCGGCACGCCAAAGTGCGCTCATAAGACCCATGCCAAGTGCGATGCTTGCATTCCAGTCGCCAAATGCGGCAGGCATATTACCAGGCATGAAATGTTCACCTGCTTGAGGGATAGACATTAGAAGACCACCACGTGCTGAATAACAGGTAGCATCAAAGCCTTTCGCGTCCTTCATAGGTCCACGCTCGCCGTAGCCGCGCATTTGTCCGTACACTAATTTAGGGAATTGCTTATGCAGTGTCTCGTAGTCAAAACCTAGACGTTTAAGACTAGGGGTGCGAAGGCTAGTGACAAAGATGTGCGCTTTCTCCAAAAGTTTGAGAGCAATTTCACGGCCACCTTCGCTGCGAACATCAAGTGATAAAAACTTCTTATTAGCATTACTCATGTCGAAGGCGGGATTATCCATACCCAGTTCTGGCATGCCGAATCCTGGCCCATCGAGGCGGTGTAAGTTGCCGCCTAATGTTTCAATTTTGTAGACGGTAGCACCTAGTTCACCAAGCATGCGTGGGCAGGCAGGCATAGCTACGTAATCACCCAATTCTACAACAACAAGACCTTCTAGGCCTTTGGGCAATTCGGCGGTATTGTTATTGTTCATTATTCAATCTCCTATATTTGTTGAAGCGGCAAACTAAATAATTACGTAAGTAGTAGCACAAAGCCAAACGCGCGATATTAACGCGCATTATTAATAATATTTACGCTATAGTTTACAAGTTTCAAAAATAAATAGAACAAAACTTAACGTCAAATAACTCCAAGAAATAAAAAGGAGAAGTCTATGTCGACTCCTCCTTTTTAATAGGCACATAAAAAATAGTAAGCAAAGCTGCTTTTGTATGTTGCGTATAGAGACCCCTTTTGTTATGCCTGAGCTGTTTCAGCGGTTTCTTTTTGGGCAGATTCAGCTATTTTCCACTGCGGAGCGTCTTTTCCAGGCTCGAAGTCGATCCCTGCTTTACGACGTTCTTTGTAGTCTGCGGTGGCAGAGAACAAGGCATCGGAAGAAGAATTGATGGCAGTTTCAACAGAGTCTTGAATAACGCCAATAACAAAGCCAATACCAACAACTTGCATTGCGATGTCGTTGCCAATGCCGAAAAGGGAACAGCATAAAGGAATAAGCATTAAAGATCCGCCAGCAACACCCGAAGCGCCACATGCACTAACGGCAGCAAGAACACAAAGAATTACTGCAGTAATAGGATCAACTGAGATTCCTAAAGTATGGCATGTTGCCATGGTCATAACAGAAATTGTTACGGCAGCGCCAGCCATATTGATGGTTGCTCCTAAAGGAATGGCGACAGAGTAAGTGTCTTCGTGAATACCCAATCGACGACAAAGGTCCATGTTTACCGGAATATTAGCTGCGGAACTGCGTGTAAAGAAGGCGGTAATACCACTGTCTTTTAAGCATCGGAAAACTAAGGGGTAAGGATTTTTGCGAATATTTAAGAATACAAGAATAGGATTTACTACCAGTGCTGCGAAGAACATGCAACCCAAAAGGATAGCAATAAGCTGACCATATTCAATGAAGATTTCGGGACCATTCTGGGAAACAGAAGTATAAATTAGACCCAGAATGCCAAAAGGTGCGCAAGCGATAACCCAACGAACGATTGCGGAAATTGCGTGGGAAATATTGCTAAAGAAATCGCGTGTTGGTTCAGAGGTGTAGCGCATGGCGATTCCTAGAACGATAGCCCATACCAAAATACCAAGGTAGTTTGCATTAACGAGAGCATCTACGGGATTAGCTACCATGTTGTTTAGCAAAGTCATAAGAACTTCGCCAATATCAGAAGGAATAGCTTCTGCTTCGCCAGCTTCAGCTAAAGTAAGCGTGATAGGGAACGCGTAAGAAGCAGCAACTGCTGTAAGGGCAGCACATAAGGTGCTAATTACATAAAGGGTTATTACGGTTCTCATGGATTTTGGCAGTTTAGTACGACTTAGCGCATTAATTACCAGAAAGAAAACCAGCAGAGGGGCAACGGCTTTTAGTGCATTTACGAACAAGGTGCCCAGAAGTTCGATGATGATAATGTCTTTTGGACCAAATAAACCAACTAGGGCACCGATAATTAGGCCGATGACGATACGCTTGATTAGGCTCAAGCTCGTCCAGGCGTTTACGATTGATTTCATGCGTAAAACTCCTTGATTGGATAGAACAATTTGCATTCCAAAAGTGTTCTATGTTTCTTGGTTACGAGATGAGTTGAAACCAAGAAGTGAAGTAGACTTTCCAAAAATGCAAATATTTATTATAGCTTTCTGGATTAAGAGTGAGAAACAGGTTTAGCATTTATTTGAAATATGATCCAAATGCCTTGGTGATTGGTCCCTTGAAATAACAAGCTCCTCGAATAATCGAGGAGCTTGAATAAGACATGTGGCAACAAAGGCGAGAGAGAAAGAAAATACCTAAGCCTACATGGATGATTAATCAGGTACTAATTAATTTTTACTTTGCCTTGTACTTCTTTACCAGCTGACGACCAGCAATATAATTCATAATCTCAGTGGTGCCGCCGCCCATTTCGTTGCCGCGAAGGTCAGCCCAAATACGGCCAACGCGAATTTCCTTGGTGTAACCAATAGCAGCATAAATAGCCATTGCCATGTCAGCAACACGAGTAAGTTCCTTACATGCGTAACCCTTGAGCAAGGCAGATTCAAGACGAGTGGATTCACCGCGGTCAATCATATCAACTACTTGATACAGGCGCATGCGTACGTTTTGAATAATGTTTTCCATTTCGCAGAGATGCTCTTGGATCTGAGTCTGATGAGCGATTGGCTTTTTGAATGCGATACGCTCAGAAGCATATGCGCCTGCATCATTCAAAGCAGCCTGTGCAAGTCCCAAAGAGGAAGCAACAACCAAGCAGCGTTCAAACTCAAGCTTCTTCATAAGGAGCTTCCAGCCCATGCCGGGTTCGCCAAGGCGCATATCTTCGGTAAGAACAACATTGTCAAAGAACTGATCAACAAATGGAATTGCCTGCTGACCAACCTTTTCAAGGTGAGCAACGGTAAAGCCAGGGGTATCGTTAGGAACAAGCCACAAGGAGTACTTGTCGTTTTCATAGGAAGGATCTTCATCCTTAGCAACAACCATAGTGTAGATGGAAAGACCGCCCAAGGTAACCCAGGTTTTCTGGCCGTTGAGCAGGTAAGTGCCGTCGGGCTGCTTTTTGGTAACACAAGTCATAGCATTGTTGTCGGAACCAGCAGCAGGTTCAGAAATTGCGGAGCAAGCAATACAGGTGCTTTCTACGTTTTCGATAGCATCCATAATCATTTCTTGCTGTTCTTTGGTGCCGAAGTCAATAACGTCGGTAATGGTATTGAAGTCGGTTACAAAAGGCAGGGTAACACCAGTGAATTCGTGAAGCTTTTCAACCAAAAGAACTTCGGTAAGCTTGTCTACTGGAACGCCACCAACTTCCTCAGGAAGGCCAAGCATCATAAAGCCTGCTTCGCGATAAGCCATAGCAGCTTCGATGCTGATGTGATGATCTACTTCGTAGGCTTGTTTTACCGCTTCATCGGTGAAATAGCGGTTAGCATACTCGCGAGCGCTTTCGATCAGCAATTCCTGTTCGTCAGTAAGCTGAAAATCCATAATAACGATCCTCTCCTCATTAATTGATCGAATGGAAAGGCGGTTCAAGCGTTTCTGAACCTCCTGTTCAAACCCTATCCTAGCATTTGAACGCGTTTTGCTCTACGAGTTGAACTATTTCCTTTTCGTATATAATTTTTAACTTTTACAAACTGATTCTTATAACTGAGAAAAAGGTGCATGTTCAACAGGAAAAACACTGGATTCAAAAATGGAAAAAGTGTGCTAAGACATGTCGATTAACGGTAAAGATTTGTAAAAAAAATTACACTTTATTAGTTCTTGAAAGTAATCTATCAAACTCATTTCAGTTGAAAACTTTTTTCATTTCTATTGGGTATTTATGTAACCGTAGCCACTTTAAATGCATTCGAATGGCACTATCTGGAAGGTGCCTGTTTGTTGGGTGCTTGATAGGCTATGTTTGCGAGCAAGGGCATAATCAGTACCGTTAGAGCACCTGCGGAAATAAATATTGATGCAAGAGAATCCGACATTACGCCAGCATCGACGGCTACGGTTGTTACAGCAACAATGAGCGGCAGTGCCGTGGTGCAATAAAAAGCAACACTTGCATGGTTGCGTGCTCCTAGCGCCTTGACGTCAGGTGCGGCATCGGTACGAAGTGCAACGAAAATAGGGACTGCGCGAACAAGCAGTAATGCAGCAACAAATCCTATGAGAAGCAGCGGCTGACTTGCTACAGAACTTATATCAATTTTTGCGCCCGACACAACAAAGAACAAGGGGATCAAAAAGCCATATCCAATAGCGTTAAGCTTTAGCTCGAGAGCGTGATCATTTTCGGGGATGATGTAGCGCAGAATAAATCCAGCAGCAAAAGCGCCAAGTACAATGTCGAGTTCAAAAAGCGATGAAGCAGCAACTAAAGCAATAAGAAGCAACATTGTTACACGCACGAACGTTTGGGAAGTGGTATGACGTCCAGCGGAAAGTATCTTGAAAAGCGTTCGCTCTGCTTTTGCTGCACGCTGGCCTAAAACAGCAAGCATTATAGCAATGGCTGCAAATATGCACAAAATAACAATAGTTACCCAAGGAGATCGGGTCGAAAGCAAAAGCGCCATAGCAACAACGGGACCCAATTCGCCCCAAGCACCGTAAGCAAGAACAGATTGGCCAAAGCGTGTTTCCAAAACGCCACGTTCTTTAAGGATGGGCATCAATGCCCCAATAGCAGTTGTAGTAAGAGCAATGGCAACTGCTATTGATTCAAGAAGAGGTGCATTAATTCCTAGGACCGAAACACCTAGCACAATAGCTAATGCGATCAGTAGAGTAACTACCCACGTAACAAGACCACGTTTACCTTCTGCTCCTGTGATAGTTTTGGGATTGATTTCCAAGCCAGCTAATAAGAACAGCATGGCGGTTCCAAGATCGGAAATAAAAAGAACGCTTTCATCTAACCAAATATGGTTGAGAAATGATGGACCTAAAACCGCACCTCCTATCAGTAAGAGAACCGTTTCTGGTATAGGCTTTTTAGGGATTAGATTCGCGATAAGAGGAGCTAGCGCCGCAATAAGGGCGATGATGGCAAGTGATATAAAATCGTGCGTCATAAAATTCCTTTAAATGGCAATGTTGGTGGGGAACAATTGTAGTTCGAATATGCAGTTCATAAGGTGTGAACCCATTTCAAAAGCTTTACTAAATATAAGTAAAAAGTGTAACTAATTTATAAAAGGTCGTTGTGTATTCGTATAATAATGCGCGTTTGTCTTGAAATGGCTAATGTAATGCAATGTTTTGAAGGTCGGTTTATGGCAAAATCCAGAAATAAAAAGCCCGGTATGAACTTACGTGAAATACTCCCGTTAGCAGGTATTACTGTTGCTGCTTTTATATTTAGTAGCTCAGAATTTATGCCAGTAGCCTTGCTTACTGATATAGCACGGAGTTTTGCGGTAACAGACGCACAGGCAGGCATGATTATTTCCGTATATGCCTGGGTGGTTATGATTCTTTCTTTACCATTAATGATTCTGGCTTCGCGCATTGAATTTAAGCGCCTGCTGTTGTTGGTAATGGCTGTGTTTGCACTTGGTCAATTCTTGTCATCAATTGCAGCAAGCTTTTCCATACTTATGGCGTCTCGAATTGTAGTGGCATGTGCACATGCTATTTTTTGGTCGATTGCGCCTCCGCTTGCAGTTAGGGTGGTAAGCGAAGATCATCGCCATATGGCAATGGGCATTGTTGTCATGGGTGAATCGGTTGCTCTTATTGCTGGATTGCCTATTGGGCGCGTAATTGGCTTGGTATTGGGTTGGCGTATGACTTTTGCAATTGTTGCCATAATTTCGGTACTGATACTTATATATCTATGGCGTGTCCTACCAACGCTTCCTGCATCACAGCCTTTTACTTTGAAAAAATTACCGACATTATTAGGAACTAAACAGCTTCGCGGAATCTATGTTTTCATCGCATTGATTGCGAGCGCTTATTATTTTTGTTACAGCTATATTGAACCGTTTTTGCTGCAGAGCGTTGGTTTTAACGAAATTGAAGTAACGCTTGTAATCGCTGGCTTTGGTTTAACTGGCGTAGTTGGAAGTATGCTGTTTTCGAAATTCTATGTTCGGATTCGCTTGAAATTTCTTACGGGATGCATTGCTAGTTTGGTTGCAGCTTTGTTTTTGCTGTCATTGCTTCAGGCGTTTGGTATTGGAGTAATTGTTATGTGCCTTATATTAGGTATGGACTGCGCCGCATTAAATGTGGCTCTTCAGTCAGAAATCATTCGATATGCTCAATTAGATGATCAAGCGGTTGCAACATCAATTTACTCAGGTATTTTTAATTTTGGGATTGGCAGTGGTTCTGCTGTTGGTGGAGTAGTGGTAACTTCATTGGGGATTAGCTCTATCGGTTTGGTGGCAGGATTAGTTGGCTTAGCAGCGTTGGCTTACGGGTTGGCAGCTTTGTTGCCGCGCTTGCGTATTGCGCGCAACAAAGCCTGAATAATAGCCTGTTTAGGTACCATTCCAATGTTTAGTACTAATAGTGCGTTTGCGAGTAAATGTGAATTCTTTGCGAAGAATAAAAGACCCAAACTTTTAACTTGCATACATCCTTATTCCTCAGTATAATTCTCGTTTGCGTCTGGCTGTTTATGGATACACCCGGGCGCGTGGTAACTCGGAGTCGCCGGGAGCCCTCTCCCAAAGGTTCTCATGGCGGTGATGGAGACCACATAAGACCGAGGGCGTAAACATCCAGTTTAGGCCCATAGAAAGGAAGAAAATGGGAGTAAAACAGTACAAGCCCACGAGCCCTGGGCGCCGCTTCCAGACCGTCTCGGATTTTGCTGATATTACCAGCACTACTCCTGAGAAGTCTCTGTTGGCACCTTTGCCCAAGAAGGCTGGTCGTAACAACAACGGCCGCGTTACCACCCGTCATCAGGGTGGCGGTACCAAGCGTCGTTACCGTATCATCGACTTCAAGCGCAACAAGGATGGTATTCCAGCAAAAGTTGCAACGATCGAGTACGACCCTAACCGCAGCGCTCGTATCGCTCTTCTTCACTATGCTGATGGCGAAAAGCGCTACATTCTTCAGCCAAAGGGCCTCAAGGTAGGCGAAACCGTAATCTCTGGCGCTGATGCAGACATTAAGCCAGGCAACGCATTGCCACTTTCCGCAATTCCAGTTGGCACTCTTGTTCATGCAGTAGAGCTCCAGCCTGGTCGCGGTGCAGCAATTGCTCGTTCTGCTGGCACTAGCATTCAGCTCATGGGTAAGGAAGGCAAATACGCAATTCTTCGTATGCCTTCTTCCGAAATGCGTCGTGTTCTTATTACGTGCCGCGCAACCGTAGGTGAAGTTGGTAACGCTGAACATGGCAACATCAAAATTGGTAAGGCTGGCCGTAATCGCTGGAAGGGCATTCGTCCAAGCGTACGTGGTACGGTTATGAACCCTGTTGACCATCCTCATGGTGGTGGTGAAGGTAAGAACAAGTCTTCTGGTCGTCACCCAGTTACTCCATGGGGCGTATCTACCAAGGGTCATCGCACCCGCAACCCCAAGAAGGCTTCAAGCCGCTTGATTATCCGCCGTCGCAAGAAGTAAAAGCGCCCGATCGCTTAAGGAGAAACATTGAGCAGAAGTTTGAAAAAAGGTCCATACGTGGAACCTCGCCTTCTCAGTCGCATCGTGGCGATGAACGAAGCAGGCGAAAAGAATGTCATCAAAACTTGGTCACGTTCTTCCACCATTTTCCCAGAGATGGTTGGTCATACCATCGCTGTGCATGATGGTCGCAAGCATGTACCAGTTTATGTAACCGAGTCCATGGTTGGACACAAGTTGGGCGAATTTGCACCAACCCGTACCTTCCGTGGTCACGATAAGTAAGAAAGGGTGAAACATGGAAGCTAAAGCAATCGCTCGCTATGTGCGCGTTTCGCCCCGTAAGGCGCGTATCGTGCTCGATCAAATCCGCGGCAAAGATGTTGTAGCCGCACAGGAAACCCTGCGTTTCACCAACCGCGCAGTTGCAGAAGTAGTTGAGAAAACTCTGAACTCCGCTGTTGCTAATGCAGCACAGAAGGGTGCTGGCAACCCAGACAACTTGGTTGTTAAAGCATGCTTCGCAGACGAAGGCCCAACCTTGAAGCGCATTCGTCCACGTGCAAAGGGTTCCGCATCGCGCATTCGTAAGCGCACCAGCCACATCACTGTCATCGTAGCAACTCGAGAGGAGGCATAGTATGGGTCAGAAAGTAAGCCCCACCGGTTTCCGTCTTGGTGTTACTGAAGATTGGCGTAGCCGCTGGTATTCCGACAAGGACTATGCGAAGAACCTTGAAAATGACCTTGAGATTCGCAAGTTCTTAGAAAAGCAGCTTGCCCATGCAGCCGTTTCTCGCGTAGAGATTGAACGCGCTGGCGACAAGATTAAGGTAATCATTACCACTTCTCGTCCTGGCGTTGTTATTGGTAAGAAGGGCGCAGAAGTTGACGCTCTTCGTAAGAAGCTTAACCAGATTGCAAACGGTACCGTTTCTGTTGAGGTTGTAGAGGTTAAGCGTCCAGAACTCGATGCAAATCTCATTGCTCAGTCTATTGCAGAACAGTTGGAAAACCGTGTTGCATTCCGTCGTGCAATGCGCAAGGCTGTTCAATCTGCTCGTAAGTCCGGCGCAAAGGGTATTCGTATTCAGTGCGCAGGTCGTCTTGGTGGCGCAGAAATGAGCCGCCGCGAATGGTATCGTGAAGGTCGTGTACCTCTGCATACTCTTCGTGCAAAGATTGACTATGGTTTTTCTACTGCCGCAACTACCATGGGTTCTATTGGTATCCAGGTATGGGTATACCACGGTGAAGTTCTTCCTGGACAAAAGGCTCCACAGCCTGCACTCGAAGGCTCTTCTCGTCCCAACCGTCGCGGCCGTCGCAACAACGATAGGGGTGATAAATAATGTTGGTACCTAAGCGCGTTAAGCACCGCAAGGTCCAGCGTGGTTCTATGAAGGGTAACGCTAAGGGCGGTACCACTTTGAATCACGGCACCTGGGGCATTCAGGCTCTGGATCGCCATTGGATCACTAACCGCCAGATCGAGGCTGCTCGTATCGCTATGACCCGTCGTATGAACCGTACTGGTAATGTTTGGATCACGATCTTCCCCGACAAGCCCATCACGCAGAAGCCTGCTGAAACTCGAATGGGTAAAGGTAAGGGTAACCCAGAGGGTTGGGTAGCAGTAGTAAAGCCCGGCCGCATTATGTTTGAAATTGATGGCGTTGATGAAGAAACTGCACGTGATGCACTCCGTCTCGCAATCAATAAGTTGCCCATCAAGTGCAAGATCGTTAAGCGCGAGGCAGAAGGGCAGGAGTAAATGAAAGCAGCAGAGATCAGGAATCTTTCAGGTGAAGATCTGCAGGCTAAGTTAAAGGAAGCACGTGCAGAGCTTTTTAACCTGCGCTTCCAGATGGCTACTGGCCAGTTGGACAACACCGCTCGCATCAAGCAGGTCAAGAAAGACATCGCTCGCATCCAGACCGAGATGCGTGACCGCGAGCTCAAGGCTGTTCAGGCTTAAGGCTCGACTAGGAAGGTTTGAATAGCATGAGTGAAGAACGTAATTCTCGTAAAGTCCGTCAGGGTGTTGTAGTAAGCATTTCTGGCGATAAGACTTGCGTTGTGCAAGTTCACGAACGCAAGCCACATCCTGTATACGGTAAAATGGTTAACTCTACTAAGAAGTTCCATGCTCACGACCAGAACAATGAAGCTGGTGTGGGCGATACCGTAACTATTATGGAAACTCGCCCGCTGTCTAAGATGAAGCGTTGGCGTCTTCTCGACATCGTTGAGAAGGCCAAGTAAGTTTTCTTACTTGAAAGCATCGAAAGGGATAAGCATATGATTCAAATGCAGAGCATGCTCGCCGTCGCTGATAACTCTGGCGCTCGCAAGGTGCAGTGCATCAAGGTTCTGGGCGGCTCTAAGCGCCGTTACGCAGGCCTGGGTGATGTCATCGTATGCAGCGTTAAAGAGGCTATGCCTAACGGCAGCGTTAAAAAGGGCGATGTCGTCCGCTGCGTAGTAGTACGCGTAAAGAAAGAAGTTCGTCGTGAAGACGGCAGCTATATTAAGTTCGACCAGAATGCAGCCGTGCTGATTGATGCCAACGGCGCTCCCCGTGGTACTCGTATCTTCGGTCCTGTAGCTCGTGAACTTCGCGAGAAGAAGTACATGAAGATCGTGTCCTTGGCACCGGAAACGCTGTAGGAGGAACAATTCATGGCAAAGATGAACATCAAAACAGGTGACAAGGTAAAGGTTTTAACCGGTAAGGATCGTGGCGCTGAAGGCACCGTTCTTTCCACTAAGCCTCAAAGCCAGCGTGTCACCGTTGAGAAAGTAAACATTATTAAAAAGGCAATGCGTCCTACTCAGGCAAACCCTGAAGGTGGCATTGCTTCAATGGAAGCTCCTATTCATGTCTCTAACGTGGCTCTTATTTGCCCTTCTTGCAAAGAAGCTACTCGTGTAAACGTTAAGCGTGAAAATGGTAAAAAGATTCGCGTATGCAAAAAGTGCGGCGCTGACATTGATTAATTTGATTCCGATTGCTTTTTGGGAGCAATCGGAATTTTTACTAATAAAGCTCGCAAAAGCACATTACTAAATCAATAACCACACATGATTTTCAGTTAAGAATACCGTGTGTGGTTTTGGCGTATAGGTTGACCTAGAGTATGTATTCCTGTATGGTTTCGTCTTTGGGTGCGCTAAATGCGTCTATGACCCCGGCAAAGCTGGGGACGCAGGGTCGGAAATCCTGTGTTTAATTCATCGAGAAAGGTAAAAACAAAAATGGCTACTCCTCGTTTGAAGGAAAAGTACGTAAACGAAGTTGCTCCAAAGCTTTATAAAGAGCTTGAATGCACCAATGTTAATCAGGTTCCTCGTTTTGAGAAAATCGTTGTGAACATGGGTGTAGGTCGCGCTGCAGGCGACAAGAAATTGCTTGATGGAGCTATTTCTGATCTTCGTACCATCACTGGTCAGCAGCCTATGGTTACCCGCGCTAAGAAATCCATCGCTGGTTTCCATCTGCGTGAAGGTCAGGCAATTGGTTGTAAGGTAACCCTTCGTGGTGACCGTATGTGGGAGTTCTTTGACCGCTTGATGTCTATGGCTCTTCCTCGTGTTCGTGACTTCCGCGGTTGCAATCCTAAGAGCTTTGATGGTCGTGGCAATTACACCATGGGTCTTACCGAGCAGCTTATCTTCCCTGAAATTGAATACGATCAGATTGATCACACTCGTGGTATGGACATCACGTTTGTAACTACTGCAGAAACCAATGAAGCCGCTAAAGCACTTATGGATGCTATGGGCTTCCCGTTCAAAAAAGAAAACTAAATTCTCATATAAGTTGAGAATTGGTTATAAGAAAGAAGGATTTTGAATGGCTAAGAAATCGATGATCGCCAAGTCAAAGCGAGAGCCGAAGTTCTCGACACGCCAGCACAATCGCTGCGCTCGCTGTGGTCGCCCTCGTGCGTACTACCGTAAGTTCGGTCTGTGCCGTGTCTGCCTTCGTGAGCTTGCAAACAAAGGCGAACTGCCCGGCGTGACCAAAGCTTCCTGGTAAGAATTAGAAGTTTAGTCACGTGTCTGAGTGTCGAAAGTCAAGGCGTGTACGTTAAGGGCGTATGCGAACCGGCTTTTCGTCTCATCATGAACAAAGGAGAAACACAACAATGAGCATGAACGATCCTATTGCAGATATGCTTACGCGTGTGCGTAATGCTAACTCTGCAGGCAAGCCGACGGTTTCCATGCCGTCTAGCAAAAAGCTTGTTGAAATTGCACGCATCATGCATGAAGAGGGCTACATTGCTGGTTTTGATATCGAAGAGGCAACTCCACGCGATATCTTGACCATCACTCTCAAGTATGGTGACAAGAAAGCTCGTACGATCCGCGGCTTGAAGCGTATTTCTAAGCCTGGTCTTCGTATTTATGCTGGCAAAGATGAGCTGCCTCGCGTTCTTGGTGGTCTTGGTACTGCTGTAATTTCTACGAGCAAGGGCGTTATGGCTGACCGCGATGCACGTAAAGCTGGCATCGGCGGCGAAGTGATCGCTTACATCTGGTAGAAAGGAAGGAGCGAATATGTCTCGAATTGGTAAAATGCCTGTCGCCATTCCTTCCGGTGTTGACGTTACTGTTGACGGTTCTACCGTTACCGTTAAGGGTGGTAAGGGTGAATTAACCCGCACTTTTAAGGACATCATTTCCATCAAGGTTGAAGATGGCAACGTAATTGTTGAGCGTCCTGATGATAGCCGCGAAGCTAAGAGTCTTCATGGTCTTACTCGTACTCTCATTCACAACATGATTATTGGTGTATCTGAGGGTTATTCAAAAAAGCTTGAGCTTGTAGGCGTTGGTTATCGTGCCGCATTGAAGGGTACTGATCTTGAGCTGCAGCTCGGCTATTCTCATCCCGTAGTTGTTCCGGCTCCTGAGAACATCACATTTGAGGTTCCTAGCCAGACCGAAATTATCGTTAAGGGTATCAGCAAAGAACAAGTTGGCCAGGTTGCTGCAAATATTCGTGCTTGGCGTAAGCCTGAACCTTATAAGGGCAAGGGTATTCGCTATGAAGGTGAATATGTGCGTCGTAAGCTTGGCAAGGCTGCTAAGTCTGACTAGTCCAGAAGCGTTGTAACGAAGGGAATTTACTCATGAAGAAACTTCAAAAGAAACAAGCTGGGCTTCGTCGTCGTCATACTCGCGTTCGCGGTAAGATTTCCGGTACGCCCACTCGTCCGCGTTTGTGCATTACGCGCTCTAACGCAAATATGTATGCTCAGGTAATTGATGATGTAGCAGGTAAAACTATCTGTGCAGTATCTACCTTGGGTCCAGAGTTCAAAGCAACCGAAAAGCGTGGTAGCACTGTTGAAGGTGCTGAAGCTTTAGGTGAACTCATTGGTAAGAAAGCACAAGAAAACGGAATCACTGAGGTTGTATTTGACCGCGGTGGTAACTTGTATCACGGTCGCATTAAAGCTGTTGCTGAAGGTGCTCGTGAAGCAGGCCTGAAGTTCTAAGGGAGGGTTAGTGTCTATGGCTAAAAAGCTTGAAAACCAGGCAGGTGTTCCCGAACTTCAGGAACGCGTTGTCTACATCAACCGCGTTTCTAAGGTTGTAAAAGGTGGTCGTCGTTTTGCTTTAACT
Organism: uncultured Eggerthella sp.; assembly: GCA_900556585.1. GTDB lineage: Bacteria > Actinomycetota > Coriobacteriia > Coriobacteriales > Eggerthellaceae > Anaerotardibacter. The sequence goes on along the minus strand of USPD01000006.1, from coordinate 28,098 downwards.
GCACTCGTTGTAGTTGGCGATAGCAACGGTCGTGTAGGTATTGGTATGGGCAAGTCCCAGGAAGTTCCTACTGCAATCAAGAAGGGCGTTGAAGACGCAAAGAAGAATATGTTCAAAGTTCCTCTGACTGAGGCTGGTACACTTCCTCACGATATCATTGGTGAATATGGTGCTGGTCGTGTTCTGATTAAGCCTGCCGCTCCTGGTACTGGTGTTATCTCAGGTGGCGCCGCTCGTGCAGTTATGGAGCTTGCTGGTGTAAAGGACGTATTCTGCAAGTCTTTAGGTACCGACAATGTTCTTAACATCGTTAAGGCAACTGCTGAAGGTCTTAAGAGCATGCAGAGCCCTGAAGAGGTTGCTCAGCGTCGCGGTATCTCCGTTTCTCAGATTTACGGCTGGAAGGAGAACTAATAATGGCTGATGCAAAGAAGACTCTGCGTATCACCCAGGTTAAGAGCTCCATCGGTTACAAATACGATCAGGGTCGTACCCTGAAGGCTCTTGGTCTTGGTAAAATTGGTCGCACCGTAGAACAGGTTGATAATCCTGCAGTGCGCGGCATGATCTTTAAAGTAAAGCACCTTGTAGAGGTTGAAGAACTTTAAGTTTTAGAAGTGCGCTGCTCCGAATTAGGGCAGCGCACCTTTTTTAGATACTAAGGTTATCGGCGCACCTTTGTGCGTTTTTGTGCGATAATGGCAAAAGTTTTTGTCTACAGTAAGTTCGTCGGCGGCGAGCTGCCGACCCCTTTAAACATCTAAAGGGATAGCGTAAAAGGAGAAACAAAACATGGAACTTAAGGATTTACGTCCTGCTGAAGGCTCAACTAAGGCTCGTAAGCGTGTTGGTCGCGGTCCAGCTTCTGGTACTGGCAAAACTGCTGGTCGTGGTTTGAATGGTCAGAAGTCTCGTTCTGGTGGCGGTAAGGGCGCAGGTTTCGAGGGTGGTCAGACCCCTCTCGCACGTCGTTTGCCGAAACTTCCAGGTTTCCGCAACATCAATCGTGTTGAATATCTTCCTGTTAATGTTAGCCGCATCGAAAAGTACTATGAGGCTGGGGAAGTAGTAGATGGCGATTCTTTAGCAGCTAAGGGTATCATCAAGAATCCTAACTCTTTGGTAAAGGTTCTTGGCGATGGCGAAATCACTAAGGCTGTAACCGTAAAGGTTGATAAAGTATCTGCTTCTGCTAAAGCAAAGATTGAGGCTGCTGGAGGAAAGGTCGAAGAGCCTTGCTAAGTTCTCTGATACAAGCGTTTAAGGTTCCAGAGCTCAGGAATAAAATCCTGTTCACTCTGGGCATCTTGGCGCTCTACCGTTTTGGCGCATATCTGCCTGTGCCTGGCATTCCCTTCAGGGCGTTTGCCGATTCGTTCGCAGAACAGGGCGTTGGAATGGTTATGCTCGACCTGTTTACAGGTGGTGCACTTTCCAACTTTTCGGTATTCGCTCTAGGTATCATGCCTTATATTACTGCATCCATTATTATGCAGTTAATGCAAGGTGTAATTCCTGCGGTAGGTCGTTGGAATCGAGAAGGCGAAGCAGGTAGGCGTCGTATTACTCAAGTAACTCGTTACTTGACCCTGGGTCTTGCTCTTATCAATGCTATTGGCTATTTGTTCCTGTTTAAATCACAGGCATATGGCGTAGTATTCAGCACGGCTGTACCAGAAATCATAACTGACATTCTTGTTGTCTTTACTCTTGTGGTTGGTACTGCTCTTATCATGTGGATGGGTGAACTAATTACCCAACGCGGTGTTGGCAACGGCATGTCTCTTATCATTTTCGTTTCCATTGTTGCTTCAGTTCCGTCGGCTATTTTCTCGTCGATCAACCTGAATGCAGACTTTGGAATGGGTCTTGCAATAACTATTTTGATCCTTGTAGTTGTTGTGCTTTGTATCCCAGCTATTATCTTTATCGAACGTGCTCAGCGTCGTATTCCGATTAGCTATGCAAAGCGTATTCAGGGTCGTCGTATGATGGGTGGTCAGAATTCATATCTGCCTATCAAGATTAATGCTGCTGGTGTTATTCCGATCATCTTTGCAAGTTGCTTGATTTACTTCCCAGCTCAGTTGGCGGCTTTGTTTAACGTAGACTGGTTGACAATGGTTTCTAATGCTATTTCTGCTGGTTGGGTTAACTGGATCCTTACTGCAGTATTCATTGTGTTTTTCGCGTATTTCTACACATCTATTGTGTTTAATCCCGTTGAAACTGCTGAAAACTTGCAGCGCCAAGGTGGCTTTATTCCAGGTATTCGCCCTGGTGCAAATACTGTTGCGTATCTGAAAAATGTGATGCGTCACGTAATTTTGCCTGGTGCAATATTTATTGCAGCAATTGCGGTCGTCCCATCAATTTTGTTCTACTTCACTAACAATGCTCTGATTCAGGCATTTGGTGGTACTTCAATCTTGATTATGATTGGCGTTGCGTTGGATACCATGAATAAGATTGAGTCTCAGTTAAAGATGTACAACTACGATGGATTCTTTAAGTAGGGCAAGATCTTTCTTGCTACATCAAACGTTGTTTTAAAAGGCAGCCTATTTAGGCTGTCTTTTTTAATTTGCGTAAGCTATGACATCAATAAAATGCAAAATGAATGTAATACGTTGTAAAAGTAGTTGCTTTGCTACAATAGATGAAGCGATTTTATCGAATCCGCAAGAAAGGATCTTTTATGAATATCGTTTTGCTGGGCGCTCCAGGCGCTGGTAAAGGAACCCAGGCTGCGAAACTTGTAGAAAAGTATGGTTATGCTCATATTTCTACCGGTGATATGCTTCGCGCCGCTGTAAAGAATCAAACTCCTTTGGGTCTTGAAGCAAAGAAGTATATGGATGCTGGTGATCTTGTTCCTGATGAAGTAGTTATTGGTTTAGTTAAAGAACGTCTTCAGGATGAGGACACCCAAGCTGGTTTTATCTTGGATGGTTTCCCTCGTACTTCTACTCAGGCAGTAGCACTTGATTCTGAGCTTGCTTCTCTGGACCGTCCATTGGATGCTGCATTATTGGTAGATGTTGATAAAGAAGTTATTATCAAGCGTCTTACTTCTCGTCGTATGTGCCGTGACTGTGGCTATATTGGAACTGACAAAGATGCTCAGTGCCCTAAGTGCAATGGCGAAATGTATCAGCGTGATGATGACAATGAGGCAACAGTACGCAATCGTCTTGACGTTTACGAAAATTCTACTGCTCCATTGATTGATTATTATCGTGCCTGCGATTTGCTTATTGAAATTGATGGCGATCGCGATCCTGAGCTTGTTTTTGAATCAATTATTGAAGCACTTGATCTTGAGTAAACCTAAGATCAACACTTTTATTGCTGTGTGATTTACAAGCAATCGGTTTGATAAGCGGCTAGTTTGCTTAACAGATCTTAAATTTTACACAGTCATTAAAAATGATTTCAATTATTAATGGTGAATTCTCTTATTTAGGGGATTCACCTTTTTTTGTTTCGGCAAAAATTGAAACCAAATCAAAACAGCAATGGTAAAAGGGCGTTAAAGGAAAAGAATCTTTAGGAAATAAAATAAAAGCGTATATGCCATAGGGTATTTTAAATCGAATTGTTAAAATACGAAGACATGAGACCTATTGAAGATATAGTAGACGAAGGAATGGACCTTGCCCGAGAGCATGCTCACGATATTAAGCATGCTGCAATTCGTGTAGGGATCATTTTTGTTATTGCTTTACTCTTAGAGGTCTTCTTGTTCAACATGAACTTCTTTATTTCTTCGAGCTACGAACCTGTGAATTTAACAAGTCAGTCGGGCATGGACATAGCTGAGCCTGATAAGCAGGGTTCTTCTGCTTTTTCTCAGAATGATCCCGTGAGACTAACTGAATCTTCAAATGTTTTAGAGTTTCATGACCTTAATAAAGAAATTCACAATATTCATTTAGATTTTGATAATACTCAAGCAGCTCAAAATGTAACAATTCAAATTAGTTTTACGGATTCAGCTCATGAAACGTATTTCAACACTACTGAATATACGTTCGGTGTTCCAGAAGTTGATGTTTCAACATTTAGTGAAGACAGCCAATATCTTTACCTGCAAAGTTCCGGACTCATACAAGATCTTCGTCTTGAAATAGTAAGCGAAGAAACTACCTACCCCATTATCTTAAATGCAATTGTTATTAATGACCCTCAACCATTCGCGTTCAACGGGCTGCGCTTCTTTATAGCGTTTTTAATCCTTCTTTTCATTTATGTATTTAGACCAAAGTCAAGCATTTATCGCTGCAGAATAAAGGAACACCCTCGCTTTAGTCGTGTATGTATTGTTGCCGCAACAGCGTTTGAAGTGTTTATCTTAACGGCCTATTTGCTTTTTGGTTCAAATCAAGTTGGTATTGCAACAGCACAATACAATTCTGGTTCATGGGATGGTCACAGCATCGTTAATACCTATAAGGTAGGTGGCGAAAATGCTCAGCAATATGCTGAATTGGCAAAAGCAATGGCGCATGGCCAGCTGTATTTAGAAGAAGAACCACCGCAGTGGCTCCAAGATATGGACAACCCTTATGACAAGGGGGCTCGTGATGAATTGCAGAAAACAACAGGGGAAGCATACCTGTTTGATGTGGCTTATTACGACGGTCATTATTATGTTTATTTTGGTGTATTGCCCGTTTTGCTGTTCTATCTACCTTTCTATCTATTGACTGGCGCTAGCTTCCCGACGGCAATTGGCGTGCTGATTGCTTGCATTGCATTTGTGTTGGGCATCACAGCTTTGATGGATAGATTTGCGCGGTATCATTTCAAGCGGGTGAGTTTAGGCTTATTCCTGCTACTACAAATCCCTCTTGTTGGGTGTTCGGGAATGTTGTATCTAGCGAAATTCCCAACGTTCTATTCATTGCCGATTGCTATGGCCCTAGCGTTTACAGCATGGGGTTTATATTTTTGGCTTCATGGACGTGCTTCACAGAAGGCATGGGGTTGGTATTTGGCTGGGTCTTTCTGCATGGCATTAGTGGTGGCATGTCGCCCTCAATTTATCGTTTTCTCCTTATTAGCATTCCCGCTTTTCTGGAGAAAATTTATTACGGAAAAGCATATTTTTACGCCAAAAGGCATCCGAGAATTTTTATGCCTTATTGCGCCTTACGCTGTGGTGGCTATAGGCATCATGCTGTATAACAGAGCGCGTTTCGGATCATTTTTTGACTTTGGCGCAAATTACAACTTGACGGTTAACGACATGACGCAGCGTGGAAGTAACCCGGGGCGGTTCCTTCCCGCATTGTTTGCCTACTTCTTACAAACCCCTACAACAACTGGAGTATTCCCCTGGATTCAGCCGACAACGTTTGACACTACCTATTTAGGTCAAACAATCAAAGAAGTTACTTTTGGCGGAATCTTGGTATGCTTGCCAATTCTTTGGATTCTTGCTTTTGCAAAACCTATTTTGAAGTATCGATTTAAAGTTCGTTCAACTAACACAATTGCAGGTGTTGTAATTACAATGCTTATTTCTGGTGTAGTTGTTGCTTGCATGGACGCTCAAATGGCGGGTATATTGCAACGCTATACGGCAGACTACAGTACGCTTTTCTTAATGCCTGCGGTTCTGTTAGCTTTCGTTGCTAATGACGCTTTGTCTGCTCGCGCGAAAACGGAAGAAGGGAAGCTTCTCTTCTCTAAATCACATGAAATGTATTTGCGCGGAATACAGGTGGCAGTGGCGCTCAGTATTTTGTATGTAACGCTTGTTTGCTTGGTTCCTGAAACTGGTTGGTACTCAGATGTATATGATTGGGCATACCAAGACATTATAGAAATGGTTCAATTCTGGACGTAGAAATAATTGAGATAACTTGTTCAACCGTTCACCTCACGAAGTCAACCGATGAGGGCTTGGCGTTTCCGTCTACCGAACAAGAAAGGACTTGTTTGGAAACCCGCAAAGGCATTCTTTGTGCGCTCGATAGAATGAAGAGGCTTGTTAAAAGCATTCATTTATCGAGAGGAGAGGTATGTCACAGTTGACCGAAATCCGCTGGCATGCCCGTGCCGGACAAGGTGCGGTAACGGCGGCAAAGCTCGTAGCGGACACGGCGCTGCTCCAGGGTAACTACATCCAGGCCATGCCCGAGTACGGCCCGGAGCGTACGGGCGCACCCCTGAAAGCGTATACGCGCGTTTCTAGCGAACCAATTGAGGTTCACAATAATATTCAAAATCCTGACATTGTTATCATTCTTGATGATACTTTGCTGGCATCTACTGACGTGATGGAGGGCATTCATGAGGATGGTATTTTAATTTTTAATACCACCATGACTCCTGCAGAAGCACGCGCAGCAGTAAATGCTCCAGCTTCTATGCGAGTTGCAACTGTTGATGCTTCTGGTATTGCTCTTGCAACCATCAAAAAGGACATGCCCAATACTCCTATTGTTGGTGCTCTGGCAAAGGTTACTGGTTTGTTCCCGCTTGACCTTGTTAAAGAGCGCTTAGTTATTACGTTTGGTAAGAAGTTCTCTCAGGAAATGATTGATGCAAATCTTGCTGCGGCTGAGCGTGCATATCAGGAGGTGCAAGAGTAATGTCCAAGTACGAATTCGATGGCTCGAATTACGAGAATTGGAAGCCTTCTGATTTTCCAGTAGGCTATGTTTGCCCTGAAGGCGGTACCTCCAAAAATTGCTATACCGGCGGTTGGCGTTCAAATCGTCCTGTATGGGATTCTGAAAAGTGCACGAACTGCATGTTGTGCTGGATGTATTGTCCTGATTCATCTATTCAAATTAAAGATGGCGAAATGACGGGCATTGATTTGTTCCACTGCAAAGGCTGCGGTGTATGTGTTCATGAATGCAAATTCGGCGCCTTGGAGCTTATCCCCGAATCTGAAGCTCAGGAACAGGAAGGGGAGTAAACATGGCTGAAAAGAAAATGTTTTCCGCTACTGGCAATCAGATGATTGCTGACGCTTTCCGTCAGGTTAACCCTGATGTAATGGCGGCTTATCCTATCACTCCTCAGACCACCATCGTTGAAGGCTATGCAAAGTTTGTAGCTGATGGCAAGGTAACTACTGAATATGTGCCAGTAGAATCTGAGCATTCTGCTCTTTCTGCTTGTATCGGTGCTTCTGCTGCAGGCGCTCGTGTAGCAACTGCAACGGCTTCACAGGGCTTGGCGTTCATGTGGGAGGAATTACATATTGCTGCTGGTATGCGCTGCCCAATTGTTATGGCAAACGCAAACCGTGCACTTTCTGCTCCTATTAATATTCACGGTGATCATTCTGACATTATGGGTGTTCGTGATACTGGTTGGGCAATGATGTTTGCTGAAACAGCTCAGGAAGCATATGACAACACCATTATTGCTTTTAAAGTTGCAGAAGATCCTAATGTTTTATTGCCAGTACTTACTACCCTTGATGGTTTTGTTACTTCTCACGCAATGGACAATTGCGTAATGGAGGAAGATCAGGCAGTTAAGGATTTCGTGGGTGACTACAAGCCACTCTATCCTCTGCTGGATACAGAAAATCCTGTAGGCCATGGTATGTTTGCAACGCTTGGCAACGGCTATATGAAGTACAAGTTGAGCGAACGTCATGCACTGGACAATGCACTTGAGGCATTCGAAAAGCATGGTAAAGAATGGGCAGACATTACAGGCCGTTCATTTGATCTTGTTGATAGCTGGGGCACTGAAGACGCTGATTATCTCATTGTTGTTTTGGGCTCTTGTGCTGGCAATGCTCGTCATCAGGCACGTGTTCTCCGTGCGGAAGGCAAGAAGGTTGGCGTTGTTCGCCCTCGCATCTTCCGTCCATTCCCTGCTCAGCAGATTGTTGATGCTTGCAAGAACGCAAAGGCAGTTGCGGTAATTGACCGCTCCGATTCCTTTGGTTCTCCTCATGCTCCTCTTGCTCTTGAAGTTCGTGCAGCATTCCAGGCAGCAGGTCTTCAGATTCCTGTAAGTGATTACATTGCTGGTCTTGGTGGCGCTGATATTACCTTGGATCAGATGAATCAGGTATTCACTGAACTTGAGCAGCGTGCTCAGGGCACTTATGACGGTTCCATTACGTATCTCGGTATTGAAGAGTAAGGGGCAATAGTATGGCTAACATTAAGCAACTTTCTGCCCGCCCCGACGATTTGGCTCCAGGCCATCGCCTGTGTGGCGGCTGCGGCGCTTCCATGGCAGTGCGCCAGGTTCTCATGGGCCGCAACGATTACGATGTAGTTTGCTGCTCTGCAACGGGCTGCTTGGAAGTTTCCACAACTATCTATCCAGATAATGCTTGGGAAGTTCCTTTTATTCATAATGCATTCGCTAATGCTGGCGCTACCATTTCTGGTGTTGAAGCAGCATACAAGGGTCTTCAGCGCGCAGGTAAAATTCCTGCCGATAAAAAGATTAAGTTTGTAGCATTTGGTGGCGACGGTGGCACTTACGACATTGGTCTTCAGTCTTTGTCTGGTGCAATGGAACGCGGTCACGACATCGTATATGTTTGCTACGACAACGGTGCTTATATGAACACTGGTATTCAGCGTTCTTCTGCTACTCCTAAGGGTGCTTGGGCAACCACTTCTGAGGTAGGTAAGGTTCAGCAGGGCAAAATCGAAGCTCGCAAGGATCTAGCATCCATTATGGCTGCTCACGGTGTTCCTTATGTTGCTCAGGCTACGGTAGGTAACTGGCGTGACTTGGTGAACAAGGCGGAAAAGGCTATTGCGGTAGATGGTCCTGCTTTCTTGAACATCATGGCCCCTTGCCCTCGTGGTTGGCGTGTAGATTCAGGCATGACTGCTGAAATTTGCCGCTTGGCAGTTAACTCAAAGTTCTGGCCTTTGTTTGAGGTTGAAAATGGCAAGTGGAAGCTCACGCCTGTTCGTGAGAAAAACTTAATTCCAGTTACGGAATTCTTGAAGCCACAAGGTCGCTTTAAGCATCTGTTTAAGCCAGGCAATGAAGCTTTGCTTGAGGAAATTCAGAATGACGTTGATAACTACTGGGCATATCTGGAAGGCCGCGTAGAAGGCTCCAAGAACCTGTAGAGTTTGAAACCTTCGAAAGCAGTTAGAGAAGTTTTTTCTAACTGAACAATTCTCAAACTCATTGAAGTGAACCACCTTTGGGTGGTTCACTTTTTTTGATATAAGAATTGTATTGCGCTATGGCTTTACTGTGCTATAGTTTTTCTCGAACAAAATTGAATACAATCTTCAGGGCGAGGTGAAATTCCTCACTGGCGGTAACGCATAAATGTGCAAAGCCCGCGACCCCAGCTAGTTTCTTTTAACTGCAGTGCTCATGAGTGATGCGGCATAAAAGATTTTAACTGGGCTGATTCGGTGAAAATCCGAGGCCAACGGTTAAAGTCCGGATGGAAGAAGATGATGAATGCCGTCTTTCATGACGTACGTGTTTATATATCAAGCCCTGGAACGTATGTTTCAGGGCTTTTCTTATATGAGCAAACTCCTTACATCATTTCCCGAAATTGTATTCGCGGCAAATGAAAAGAAAGGAGGTGTTGCTACTTGGCCGATTCTACTCAACAAGCAATTGATGAACGCTATATGCGTCGCGCTCTTGATCTTGCGCGCAATGGCCTTGGCTGGACTAATCCTAATCCTATGGTGGGGGCTGTTTTGGTAAAAAACGGACATGTTATAGGGGAAGGTTGGCATACAAAGTGCGGTAATTTGCATGCAGAACGTGAAGCGTTTGCTCATTGCAGTGAAGATCCTAGTGGATCAACGCTCTATGTAACACTTGAGCCTTGCTGCCATTGGGGCAAGACGCCTCCCTGTACGGAAGCGATTATTGAGCATGATGTAGCACGTGTAGTAATGGGAGCCCCTGATCCGAATCCTTTGGTTGCGGGCAAGGGCATAGCTCAGTTGCGTGAAGCTGGCATTGAAGTAACGGAAAATGTTTTGCTTCAAGAATGCCTTGATATCAACAAGGTATTTTTCCATTACATCAAAACTAAGCGCCCCTATGTTGTGGTCAAGTACGCAATGACGCTTGATGGCAAAATTGCCACAAAGACTGGGGCATCAAAGTGGATTACGGGAGAAATAGCAAGAGCTCATGTTCATGTGCAGCGTCATAGATTTGCTGCCATTATGGTAGGCATAGGAACTGTTTTATCCGATAATCCTTCACTTGCTTGTAGGCTTGAAGAAAGTCAGAACAACATTGTTTCATGGAAGTGTGATTCTTCTTTGATGGACGATCCATTTCCTGGTTTGGGCTGTGGCAATAATCCTGTTCGTGTGGTTTTGGATAGTACCCTTCGTATTCCGTTAGAGGCAAATGTAGTAGCAACCGCAAAAGATGTTCCTACGATAATTGCAACGGTTTCGAACTCAGAACAGCGTATTGAGGAATTGCAAAATTGTGGTTGCAACGTCATAGTCGCGGCAACAAAAAACGGCCGTGTTGACATGGTTGATCTTCTAGCTAAGTTAGGGGAGCAAGGCATAGACAGTGTATACGTTGAAGGCGGTTCCGCTATTCATGCCGCGCTAATTGAAGCAAAGCTTGTAGATGAAGTTCATGCCTATATTGCTCCAAAAATTTTTGGAGGAGCGGAAGCACCTGGCCCTATTGGTGGTACTGGTGTTGCCTTGCCAAAGGAAGCGCTTCAGTTCGCGCAGGTAACCCCAAAGCGTTTAGGTGATGACTATCTTCTTGAATGCGAGGTGAATTAAATGTTTACCGGCATCATAGAAGAAGTAGGTACGATCGCTTCTATTCGCAAGGGCGCTCATTCATGTGTTCTTACTGTTAGGGCAAAAACTGTTTTAGAAGATGTTCATCTTGGAGACAGCATTGCCACTAATGGCGTGTGCCTTACCGTAACAAGTTTCACGCGCGATACCTTTTCTGCCGATGTGATGCATGAAACGCTTAATCGTTCATCTTTAGGCAAGCTCCGAGTGGGAAGCCCTGTTAATCTTGAACGCGCAATGGCTGCAAATGGACGCTTTGGTGGCCATATAGTATCTGGCCATATTGATGGTATTGGGACTATTGCTTCAATAAAGGAAGACGACAATGCCGTGTGGTATTCCATTTCCTCTTCGCCGGAAATTTTGCGTCTCATTGTAGAAAAGGGCTCCATCGCTATTGATGGGATTAGCCTTACTGTTGCTTCAGTTGATTCAAAGCAGTTTAGCGTTTCAGTTATTCCTCACACTCGTGCACAAACAAACCTCGCCTCTAAAAAGCTGGGGGATGTAGTGAACTTGGAGAATGATTGCATAGGGAAATACGTTGAGCGTCTGCTGGGCGAATCTGGATTCATTTCTTTGAAACAACATGCTTTTCAAAATGATCAGCAACTTCATAATTCGAATATCTCAAATAGAAATAGCAACACTGCAGGAGGTTCGGGTATTACCAAAGACTTCTTGCTGGAAAATGGGTTTTAGGAGTATTCATGTTTGAATTTTCAACAATAGAACAAGCATTAGAGGACTTGCGTCAAGGAAAAATAATTCTTTGCACTGACGATCCCGATCGTGAAAATGAAGGCGATTTTATTTGTGCCGCAGAATTTGCTACGACTGAAAACGTCAACTTCATGGCTGTTCATGGCAAAGGCCTTATCTGTATGCCAATGAGCATTGAATTGTGCAGAAAGCTTATGTTCCCTCAAATGGTAACCACGAATACTGACAATCATGAAACAGCATTCACGGTATCGATCGATCATGTGAATACCACAACAGGTATTTCAGCTGAAGAGCGTGGCTATACTGCTCGTATGTGCGTATCTGATGGTGCAAAGCCTGAAGATTTTCGTCGTCCAGGGCATATGTTTCCTTTGATGGCAAAGAAAAACGGGGTGCTTGAGCGTAATGGGCACACTGAAGCTACGGTAGACTTGATGCGTTTGGCTGGCCTCAAAGAATGTGGCTTATGCTGTGAGATCATGCGTGAAGATGGAACTATGATGCGTACCCCTGAGCTTATTGAGCTTGCGCAGAAGTGGGGTATTTCGTTTATTTCAATCAAAGCTTTACAGGAATACCGCAAAAAGCATGACAAATTAGTAGAATGCGTAGCGTCGCCTCTCATGCCTACTAAGTATGGCAATTTCCGTGCCTATGCATATATCAACAAGCTTAACGGCGAACATCACGTTGCTCTAGTTAAGGGTGACATTGGTGACGGTCAAAACATCTTGTGTCGTGTTCACTCTGAGTGCTTAACGGGCGATGCTTTTGGTTCTCTTCGCTGCGATTGCGGTGATCAGCTGACAACTGCAATGCGTCAGGTTGAAGAGGAAGGCCGTGGCATTGTTTTGTATATGCGTCAAGAGGGTCGCGGTATTGGCTTGGTTAATAAACTTCGTGCCTATGAGTTGCAGGATCAGGGCATGGATACTTTGGAAGCTAACTTAGCGCTAGGTTTTGAAGGCGACATGCGTGAATACTATATTGGCGCTCAAATCTTACGTGATTTAGGGGTTAAAACTATGCGCTTACTTACCAATAACCCCGACAAGGTTTATCAGCTTGAGGATTTTGGTATGGAAATTGTTGAACGAGTACCTATCCAGATGCCTGCCACTGATTACGATCGCTTCTATTTAGAAACCAAAAAAGAAAAAATGGGACATCTGCTTGATATGGATGCTCAAGCGGTGAATGCATAGGTTTAATCAAAACAATGATGTTTAAAGCAACAATCGAAAGGACTGTTTTAGATGAATACTCTAGAAGGCAAACTTGTTTCTCGCGATATTAAAGTGGGTATTGTAGCTGCACGTTTTAATGAGTTTATTACTTCCAAACTTCTTTCTGGTGCGATGGATGGTTTAGTTCGTCATGACGTAAAGGAAGAAGATGTAGATGTAGCTTGGGTTCCTGGTGCATTTGAGATTCCCTTGATTGCGCAAAAGATGGCTGAGTCTGGTAAGTATGATGCAGTTATTTGCTTAGGTGCGGTAATTCGCGGCGCTACTTCTCACTATGATTTGGTATGCAATGAAGCTGCAAAAGGCGTAGCTCAGGTAGGTTTAAAGACTGGTGTTCCTGTTCTCTTTGGCGTTGTAACTACTGACACTATTGAGCAGGCAATCGAACGCGCTGGTACGAAGGCTGGTAATAAGGGTTACGATTGCGCTACGAGCGCTATTGAGATGGTTAACCTTATCCACCAAATTGAGGCATAAGGCTGACAGAAAAGCATAAAGGTATTTCGTGCGACGCAAATAAAATACTGCAATAGCAATGGCAAGAGTTTCGCTAGCCACTGCTAGAGTAGGATAGCTGTAGAAACGCTGCTTATTAATATTAGGCCTACTTGCTTATAGGGATTGCCCAGTATGCAAGTAGGCTTTTAATTCTTAATAATTAGCTTTCTGCAAAGTATTGGTCCTCAATTGTATAAGGCGATACAAGGCAAGCATTGCGTTATGATAGGCAAGAAACTAATAAGATTTAGCGCTTACATAGAACTGAAAGCAGGGAGATATCCATGTTGCTAACTACGCCGCTTGCTATCAAGGCACTCACTTTACGCAACCGTCTTGTTCTTCCTCCTATGGCAACTGAAAAGTCAGTTGGTGAAGGGGAGGTTAGTCAGGCGCTTTGCGACTATTACAACGAGAAAACGCAAGGCGGTTATTTCGGCCTTGTGGTAACCGAGCACAGCTATATTAACAAAGAAGGTCAAGCGAGCGTTGGGCAGGTTTCTTTTTCTAAAGATGAAGACGTGGAAGGCCTTCGCAAGCTCGTTGAAGTTATTCATAACAACGGATCAAAGGTTATGGCTCAAATTAATCATGCAGGCGGTAAATCAATTTGCGCTCTTGATGGCAAAACTACTGCCCCTGCTCCTACGGGGATGCCTTATACCACGACACGAGGTGAAGCTATTGAGTCTCACACTATGACGCAAGATGAAATCGATCAGGTTATTTCCGATTTTGTTTCTGCTGCTTGCCGTACAAAAGAGGCAGGTTATGATGGTGTAGAAATCCATTCTGCTCACGGATACTTGCTCAATCAGTTTTATTCCCCACTTACCAATAAGCGCGATGATGCATATACTGGATCAACCATTGAAGGAAGGTTACGTCTGCATTGCCAAGTGGTTAGGGCGGTACGTTGGGCGGTTGGCCCAGATTATGTAGTGGCGCTTCGCTTGGGCGCTTGCGATTATCAAGAGGGCGGATCGAGCGTTGCTGATGCGGTTGCAGCAGCAAAAATCTTAGAGAATGCCGGTGTTGATTTACTTGATATTTCGGGTGGTCTTTGCGGATACCGCGGCGATGGCTCTAAAGTTCCAGGATATTTTGGCGAAGAATCTAAAGCTATCAAACAAGCAGTTTCAGTCCCTGTTATTTTGACGGGTGGGGTTCGTGATGGTGCTTCATTAGAGAATCTTCTTGAACAAGACAAGGCTGATCTTATTGGAGTAGGTCGCGCGGTACTTAAAGATTCGCAGTGGGCAAAGAAAGCATTTGAAGAATTGGGGATTTTTTGGACGGCGTAAAAGGGACACTCTTTTTTGATTTTGATGGAACTCTTCATGACAGCATGGCTATATATGGGCCTGCTTTTCGAAGTGCTTATGCATGGCTTGTGGAACAAGGTTATAAACAGCCCCGGGAATTTAGTGATGCGTGGATTAGCCAATGGTTGGGCTATACAGTAGAAGATATGTGGACTACGTTTGCTCCTGACTTGTCCGAGAAAGTGTGGCGTAGGGCTGCAGGTATTGTAGGTAAGGAAATGGATAGCCGAACCGAAAAGGGCCAAGCGCGACTATTTGATGGCGTATCGGAAATGCTCACTGATCTTAAGAATCAGGGCTTTGATTTAGCTTTTTTAAGCAACTGTCGAAATAAATATTGTGAAGTTCATCGTCAGCAGTTCGGATTAGATACGTGGTTTAGCGCTTATTACTGTGCGGAAGCATTTAATGATTTGCCTAAATGGCAAATATATGAACAGGTTTCTTCGAATCACGCAAAACCCCAGGTAATGATAGGTGATAGAATGCATGACGAAGAGGTTGCTCTTCACGCTGGCATTCCCTTTGTGGGATGCGCCTATGGTTTTGGGCGCGAAGGGGAGCTTGCTCATGTAAACGCTTGGGCGAATTCGCCTTCTGATATCCCTTTGGCTGTTGCTCGAGTTATTGCTTAATTAGTCTTGATTAATCTGTAATTCGGTGGGGATGCTATGCACTGTCCGTATTGTGGTAAAGAAATGCTGTAACAACTTAGTTTATAGTGGCACCTTATAATTCTTTGCCATAAGGCATGGTGTACCACACTACCTGACCAATTACACGTAGCGTATGAGGAATTTGGTCTGAATTTTTAAATACGATTGGTTCGAATGATGGATCGAACGAATCTGGTCGCAATTTAAATCCTTCTTTGTTGTTTAAGATATGAACCCTCTTAATGGTGGCGTCGGAATTATCAATGCTTACTGCATACACTTTTCCATCATGTGCTTCTCGTAAATTAGGATCAATAAGTGCAAAGCTACCATTGGGCAACACACGATTCATTGATTCACCTTCAACTTTAAGATAAAAAGCATCTTTGTGTTGATCGTAGATTGAAACTGGCAAAGCGTAGCGTTCTTCGCAGGTAAGCATTTCGATTGGCTTGCCTGCTGCTATGGATCCGAATAAAGGGATGTCTATTACGTCTTCTTTGCGAATGTAAGGACTCAGGATAAGTCGTTTAGCGTAGCCTAGCTCTTCGCTCAATATGTCATCGGGAGTTAAATCAGGAAAGGCATCAATGATGGCTTGAACATGATGAGACTGCGGAACGCTTTCTCCGCGTTCCCAAGCAGAAATAGAGCTTTGACTAACACCAGAAATTTTGGCAAATTTCGCTTGGGAGCAGCCTTTGTTGATGCGAAGCGCATTTATATTGTCACCAATGAAGTTTCTCATGCCTCACCTCTGAAAAAATTCTACCAAACCAACTGGTAAGAAAAATTGACAGCTTCCTTTTACCAGTTAAACTGGTAAAAAATGCTAGGAGGAATATATGCAAAGCTGGCTAGAAGAAGCTCGAATAGTATCTGGCCTTAGTGTGGAAGATTGCGCACATGCTTTGTATCAGTCTGAAAGACTTTATCGCTATAAAGAACAAAACCCAGGAATGCTTACCCTTAACGAGATTCGCGTTCTCATGAAGCTGTTCAATGATGATGCCAAGCAACTTGCTTGGGGCGCATTGTGCGAATTTCGTCCATAAGAGTAGTTGCTTGACGGGTTTGGCTTGGGAATGAACGCATATGAAAACTACCGCACCTATGTTATCTGCAGATCAATGGAATATGTTTTGGCAAGATGCTGACGAGCTAGTTTTGTATTCTCGTAGCCATCACGGATGTTTAAGCGCCTTTCAATGCTTTAGATTGATTAAAAAACTTGCCAACGCTCTTGATAGGTTCGGTTTCGTTAAGATGCCAGAAAATTGTCAGCTTTCCTATAGGGCTTCACTTCGTCTGAAATGCATGATGCGCCTTTTGTACAAGGAATTGGGTATTTGGTGCTATTTCGCGTATTTGCAAGGTGCGCAGTTTGATTTTTTGCTTCAGGCAGAATCTTGCTTGAATAAAGTAAATACAAAAGAAGGTATTGATGCGGAAATAATTATGTATTCTGCATTTGTTTTGTGGTCAAAATGGCAAAGCGGCAATGCGCAGGAAAATGATATGAATCGTTGTTTTGTGTTGTTTGAGCAGTGTGCTTCCTATGATTCTGTTTTAATTCCTCAGCCTGAAGTGGTTTGGTATAGATTGGGTTACTTATACCAATATGGTTTTGGTTGTAGTCGAAATTGTAATAAGGCGGCAGAGTGTTTTGAACGTGCACGAAGCATGGGACTTGATTGCTAGGAAGTAGGCTTTTCCTGATGATATTGAAGCCATGCTGTTAGCTCATCCTTCATACGAATAAATTCCTGCCGTGTAGCGGGGTTTGTGAATTCTTCTTTCATACCAAAAGGATGCTCGGCTAACTCTAATAGGCTTTTTGATTTCAGCGCAAGCAATATGCTTGTATCGTGTTCTAGTTCAAAAACAAAGCACAAGAATCCTACTACGAAATCAGCTGGGTAGTGTCTATCTTGTCTTCTGACACAGTGTTTTTCGTTAAATGCGGCAATTACTGCCGAAGATAGCGGGCTGTCGCGCAAATCTTCTAAGGTGCTATTTAAGATAGTTTCGGGAGTACTGTTTTGAACGGTATCAAGAATATCAAGCTTGTCGGCATCTCGTACTATGCTACAAAAATTGTAAGTTCGTTTTGGTAGGTTGTCAGGTAGACGAAAAATGCTGTGATATCCAATAGCGCAGCGAATAAGATCATCTTCTTGTGTGCAGTTGACAAACCTTCGCAGTCGAATTTGCGAAGCGGGAAGGTTGCTTGAAAAGTTGTGCTCAAGAATGTTTGCTGTATTGTTTGGTTCAGCGTTAAAGGTCGTATCATTTATTGTCTGTTCAAAAAGGACCTTAACGCTCAATTCTGCGTGGCTGATTGATTGCGCGTCAGAAAACGTGTTCCAAATACGCAATTGTTCAAACCGACCAATGTCGTGAAGCAAACCAATTAACCAGGCTAAATTGCAATCGTCTTCGGAATATTCTTCATTTTGTGCAATTGTCCGGCATAACTTTGCAACGCGCAATGAATGATCAATTTTAAGGGCAATACGAGGATTGTGTGCATTATAAGCGTGTACGTAATCAAAAAATGCTTGCTGTGCTTGTTCGCAATCTATTTTCATTGTGTCCCTTTAAAAAAACTGCACCTCTTAGAGGTTAATAAGAGGTGCAGTAATGCTTTTGCGGAATGCTCACTTAAAAGTAAGTGTGCTTGATTAATTCTGTAAACGATACTTTATGCTTCAAGCAGCTTCTCTACTGCGGCAAGTTTTACGCAGCAGACAAATACCTTCATTGCTGCTTCCAGTTCGTCTAGTGGGGGAAGGGTAGGAGCAATACGAATATTTGAATTCTTTGGATCGTTTTTGTAAGGATAGGTTGCGCCTGCGCCAGTCATGGTTACACCAGCTTCTTTAGCAAGGGAAACAATGCGCTTTGCGCATCCTTCAGGAGCATTGAAGGAAATGAAGTATCCACCACGAGGATTGCTCCAAGAACCACAACCAGTACCTTCAAGTCCTTCAGTAAGCATCTTTAATACCAGCTCAAATTTAGGACGGAGAATTGCGGCATGTTTTGCCATATGGGCTGCAATACCGTTGGCATCCTTTAAGAAGCGAACATGGCGAAGCTGGTTAAGTTTGTCATGACCGATGGTTTGCGCACCCATGCGCTTTTTGATTTCAGCAATGTTTTCAGGACTTGCTGCCATTGCTGCAAGTCCAGCACCTGGGAAGGTTACCTTGGAAGTGGAAGCAAACTTAAAGTAGCGGTTAGGATTGCCTGCTTCGTTACAAGCAGTTGCAATGTCAAGCAGTTGATCCTGTTCGGCAGGATCGTCATAAAGATGATGTACGGTATAGGCGTTATCCCAGAAAATGCGGAAGTCTTCAGCGGCGCACTTCATAGAAGCAAGACGACGAACAACTTCATCGGAATAGGTTACGCCACCAGGATTTGAGTACTTAGGAACACACCAAATACCCTTGAAAGAAGAATCGTTTGCAACTAATTCTTCCACAGCATCCATATCGGGACCATCTTCGTTCATAGGAACTGTAACCATTTCAATGCCGAATTCTTCGGTGACGCCAAAATGACGATCGTAGCCAGGAACAGGGCAAACAAATTTTACTGAATCAAGCTTGCTCCAAGGAGTTGCACCAAGAGTGCCGAATACCCAGCACCGCATTACGGTGTCATACATAATGTTCAAGCTTGAATTACCAAACACAATGGTGTTTTCTGGTTTGTCATCAAGCATAGAAGCCATGAGCTCTTTTGCTTCTGGTAAACCATCAACAACACCATAGTTGCGAATATCGGTACCATCTGCGGCGGTGCAGGCATCATCTGAAGAAAGGATGTCAAGCAAAGGCATACTTAAATCAAGCTGATCCTTGCCTGGCTTACCGCGAGCCATATTCAAGGAAAGTCCTTGAGCGCAGTATGTTTCGTATTCTTCGGTTAATGCGGCTTTAAGTGTAGTAAGTTCTTCTTTTCCCATTTCCGCGTACGTGGGCATTCTGTTTCCTTCCGTTAGTACGAACGTTAAAGAAATTGCTTGTATATTGTTGTCACTGAAGCAAGAATAACAGCAATAAAAGATTATTTTGTACAAACAGTTTCTTACTTTTATACACCGTTTCAGTATAGAGGTTGAAGTAGCTGCTCGCAAAATAACAAGGGTGTTTTTATAGAAAGTTTTGTTCTTAAGAAAAGAGGCCTTTGTGATGATCGGAAAGACCTTCGCTATCGAAAAAAAATTAGAGTTTGAAAGAAGCTTTTATGCTTGTTTCGTAAAACTGTTAGCTATAGGGCAGGATTAATGAAAACGAACATATCCATTTTATTAATCTAGTGTTGTTAGAGATTAAACATCGCAGAAGAAGTACGCCACCGTAAGGAGAGAGGGTATAAGTGACGCACTTCTTCTTTGAGAGAATGCGACGAAAGGGCGTCGCGGGGGATTGTTGGCTTAATAATTGTTTCTAGTTTCTTGCTACTACAGCTCCTCGATTGATCATGCCTTCAATTGTGCTATCTGAAATACCAAGCCAGTTCAATACTGATTTAGTTGATTCGCCAAGCTCGGCTGGCTCTTTTGCGTCTTTTAAGTTTGAATGCATAGCCCCAATTTTATGAGGAGTGTTGGTCTGAAGTACGGTGCCGAATCGTGGAAATTCGAGATAGTTCAGCATGCTCGGGTTGGTCTCTATTGCTAATTCAATTGCCTCAGTTTTGTTAAGGCATGGCGCAATAGCATAAGGCTTGTCTGCAAGCCACTCAATCCATTCGTCATATGTTTTAGACTTAACAAGGTCGACAATTGCTTGATATGCAGTGGGATTCTCTTCCGGGGTGTCTTTAAGCATGTTGTACAAATCGGGTCTGTTGATATCGTCGCAGAATTCATTCCAGAAATTATGCTCATACAAACCAAATGACATCATTCTTCCATCTTTTGTGTAATAAATGTTGTAGCCAACGGAAGGATATTCGCGCATTTCTGACGTTAGCTTCTTGCCATAGAAGAACCAACGACTATCCAGCATTGCGTTCCACCAAATTAATGAATCATACATAGAAACATCTATATGCGTTCCACCGGCTTCGTTTCGTGCCAGCAAACCAGTTAAAGCTCCTTGTAGAGCAACCATTGCAGCGGAAAGGTCGGCGGGTTGTAATAAAGCAACAGCACCTTTTGTTAAATCGTAATAACCAGTCTTAGCAACAATGTTAATATCATGAAGGGCATCAAGGCTGCGGGGATCATCTTGTCCATATGCTGAAAAAGAAACGTATACTAAATTTGGATTTATGGCATGTAATGTTTCGAAGTCTATTTCTAATCTTTTGGTTACTCCTGGACGATAATTTTCTACGAGTACGTCTGCTTTTTTAACTAGTTCGTAGAATGCGGATAGAACTTCGGGATCCTTAAGATTAAAAGAAACACTTTCCTTATTGCGATTTAATGCGTAATGGTAGTAACTTTCGCCATTTATTTGAGGATATTCTCCTCGTACTAAATCGCCAGTCTTGGTGTCTTCCACTTTGATTACTCGAGCGCCTAAATCAGCAAAATACAAACTTACATAGGCGCCCAAGAGGTAACGAGATAGGTCGATAACGACCAGGTTTTCGAAGGGCTTTTGCATGATGACTCCTTATAATATGGGCGATAAGGGCGCACGAATCCAAAGCACCAATAAAAAATGCTTTAAAACATGCAAATAAGAGTTGTTAAGATTAAATTGAAACTACTAATTTAAAATAGTTTTACTTTTTAGCAGTTTTTTTCTTAGAGTTGGCTGGAATGCCAGCTTGATTGCGCCCAATGCGACGGAATAAAAAACTCATAGCGTAACCAAGCACGCCAATCATGATGAGTTGCGCAGTGCTGATTCCAATGATCAAACCGCCAAGTAAAATAACGGTAACTCCTGCATTGAGAACTGTTGCTAAAAGATTGAAATCAATTTTGTCGCCCATGGTTAGTTCCTTTTCTTATGCCCCCTACCACAAAGGGTAGGGGGCTTTTGAGTGGTTATAGAGCAGGGGGATACCTTCTATATACTCGAAATGTTAAGCGTTAGCGTGTACGTTCGCTTCAGCAGCTTCACGCGCCAATTCTTCGTCGCTCTTATACCAAGCAGCCTTACGGGCCTTATCGCCAGCGAGCCAGGTGTAAATAAGAAGACCGAAGGTAATAGTCAAGACGATTAGGCCACCTACAAAGAAGCCGGTCCAGCCAAGCTGTTCAGATACGACAGCCCAACCGGTTGCACCGATAGCGCCAATGCCGTTGAAGATTGTAATCATCCAGGAATAAATTTTGTCGAATTCTCGACCGCCAGCAATCTGACGACACAAGAACGGTAGCATTGCGGTCGAACAAGCATAGGTCAAACCAAAGAACAAACCGCCGAAGAACATAGGCCAGATGCCTGCTTCGCCAAAAATCTGTGGAATCCACCACATCATCAGAAGACCAACTACGCCGCCGAAGTAACCTAGTAATTGCGCACCAATAAGAGTGCGGGATTCGATGAAACCAACGATAACTTTGCCGCCAGCCTGACCACCGCTTGTGAATGCTTCAAGAGTACCAGAAAGTAGCAGCAAACCAACGATAGCCTGACCGCCCCAACCATCATGACCGAGGAACTGTACGTAAGTAGCAAACAGCTGAGTCATGGTAGTAAGGGTATTCAGTAAACCAGCACCTAAAACTAAAGTCCAGAAGAAAGGCTTACGGATGATTTCCTTACCTAGCCAACCAGGTTCAACAACCGCATCTTGTTCAGCTTGTTCAGCGAGTTCTTGCTCCATTGCTGCAGCATCGAGAGGCATACCAAAAGGAAGCGTGCCGCATTCCTGTGGGGTGCGCTTTACGAAGAAAGCGATGAAAGGAATGGTCCCGATGCAGATTGCAATGCCGAATACCATATAGAGGGTACGCCATCCAGTCAGATCAGGTCCGAGAACAAACTGGCCAACAATATTCCAAACCATGCCACCAATACCAGTAAAAGCAAAGCATAAACCAGTTACGGTACCGTAGTTGGTGTGGAACCAGCGGCTTAAAATACCTGCAGTCATCGTGAATTCAATACATACCAGGCCAAGACCGATGATGAAACCTGCTACCCAGTAACACCAGATTGCAGGATAGATGCAAAAGCCCATATAAGGAATAGCTACCATTAACGCAGCAACTACACAAACAGACTTTGCGTTAAATCTATCAAAGAATTTAGCCATAGGTGCAGCACCGATACATTGACCTAAATAAACAAAGGTAATGTAAAGCGATACTTGTGAGGTTTGAACACCGAAATGTTCGGCAACTGGACGATAACACAGACCAGCTGCAGTAAAAATAATGCCAACGGCGGTAAACAGCGTTAAACACATTGTGATTACAACGCCAACATGCCTCCAGGTAAGGCCTTGTCGCGCAATTTTTTGTGCTGACATTTTTCCTCCTCCTTGCAATTAATTTATTGTCATCGGCTAGTAAGCGGCAGACCTCCAATTAGAGACTTCCCCCATGCATACTTACTAACCGTTATGACCTAACAGGGATATAAGATAAAAAGGTGTGCCGTAGAGTCGTGTGGGATTGGGTGGAATCTACGGCACGTAGTGCTTAGTCGCGCAAAGACCGCGGACCGTAGCTAGGCTCAAATACGGATTCTGGAAGTTCGGGACCGTGATAGCAGACCACCGCTTCGCCATCCATTCGTTCAATATCTTCATCTGAATAACCGTATTTATGCATGACTTCAGCAGTATCGTAGCCAATAGGGCGACTCTTATGAAGAACGGGATCGCCCATGCTGCCTAAACGGATAGGTGAAGTTGGAATCGCTTTTTCTCCGAAAGCGTCATAGTGAACCTTGCGTAAAATGTCGCTTGCATATACTTCTTCATCGTTCAGGATATCTTCTGGAAGATAGAGCTTTTCGTAAGGAATTTCGTTTTCTTTAAAGATTGGTTCCCATTCGGCCCATGTTTTGGTAAGGAACTGCTTTTCCATAATACGAACTACTTCTTCGTTTCTACCTGATCCGTCATTGATTTCAGCGTTCTTGTTGTATTTTTCATTCCCAACCATGTCATCGAGACCAATAGTCTGCATTGTGTGGTCGTAAAAAATGTCGTAGCTGCCATAGCAAATAATGAACCAAACACCATCTTTCGTTTGATAGGTGTTATTTGTTGGACATGTAACGTTATAACGCGATTTGGGCCATTTATCGCCGAATTGAGTGCCACCAAGCATCATTTGCATTGGCCAAAGTGCTGCGTGGTGCAGGGTAACAGTGACTTTGTCGCCTTCACCTGTGCGATCTTTGTGTGCAAGCGCTGCCAGAACGCCAGCGGTAAGAGCAAGTGACGCGTTCCAATCACCCATTGCGGCTGGCCAATTGATAGGTTGATAGTGCTCGCCAGCTTGAGGTAAACATGCAAACCATCCACCGCGAGCGGCATATGCTGTTGCATCAAATCCTTTAGTATTTTTGTCGGGGCCATATTCTCCATAACCGCGCATTTGAGCCCACACAAGATGGGGATGACGTTCGTGAACAGATTCCCAATCAAGACCGAGCTTTGTTAATGCTTTATCTCGAAAGCTAGTAATAAGAATGTCTGCATCAGCAAGCATCTTTTCCATGAGCTCATGACCTTCTTCGCTCTTTAAATTGATGCTTACGAATATTTTATTCATTGAAGCAAAGTCGAATGCGGGGTCATCGATATCGGTTTTTTTCATACCAAATCCCGGCGCATTAGTGCGGTATTCGTCACCTGACGCTGGTTCGATTTTGTATACTGTAGCTCCCATTTCGCCAAGAATACGCGGGCTTGCTGGAGCAGCGACATAACTCGTAAGATCTATAACTTTGATTCCTTCGAGTCCCTTCATAAATCCTCCTTTTCATAATCACTTACGCGATTAAATTCCCCAAAATTGCAAGAAATAATGCAATGTATTTGTTTGTTAGTCCCATAAAACAAAACGTTATTTTTGTGCCGTTTATTATTAAGAAAAAATGTTTTTGCGTTGAGATATTGAAGTGAAAGCAATAAGCTGAACAACGAAAAATATGAACTAAGGAATTATTGTCCTTTAGTTCATTACATATTTTTTGCTTTTGTAAGTGAGAAAATTCCTTGAATGGTTAAAAGTAAGGGTCTCAATAGGCTGGAGATAGACATGAATATGGATCATTTGTACTACTTCAAAACTTTGGTAGAAACAAAAAGTCGCACAGAGACAGCTGAAAAACTTGCTATTACCCCTTCGACCCTTTCGCTAGCTATTTCGAAACTTGAAAGAGAGCTAAATACGACCCTTATTGATAAAAAGCGAGGATCAGTTGCTCTTACAACTGAAGGTGAAGTTTTTTACGAATATATTGCAACCGCTCTTCGCTTCGTTGAGGGTGGCGTAAAAATACTCAACGAACGCGGGGAGGGGACGTCTCAAAGCGAAATTGTTATCGGAACCGTCTTTTCCGTCCAAGATAAAGATTGGTCAAATATAATTAGTAAATTTCGCAACTATACTCATGGTGGTGTCCGAATTAAGGTAAAGCAAGCAACCACCCCAGATCTTCTTAATGCCATTAAAAATGGAACGGTCGATCTTGCATTTTGCGGAACCATGGGAAAAGACTCTGATATTTCTTTCATACCTATATGGAGTCAGAGAGCTGTTCTTGTGGTTAATCAGTTGCATCCTTTCGCTAAGCGCAACTCAATTTCTCTTGCTGAACTTAAAGATCACTATCTAATTTCATATAATCTCACAGGCCCTTTAGCTAACGAGCTTACGAATTTGGTAAAGGACTATAGCTTATTGATCGATTACTTGTATTCCGATGAGATAACACTTGCTTCCATTGTTGCAGGTAATCCCGACATCATAGCTATTGCTTGCCGCTCATGGCTTCTTGATTCGTATCATAATGAAGTAAAATTAATCAACATAAAAGAAGCACCTGATAACTTTCATCAAATGTTTCTTTGTACAAAAGCTTCCATTTATCAACCTCAAGCCGTTGAAACATTCATTGATATCGTGAAGCGTTATTGTGAGGAAAAGAAAAATCACTTACATAGTTAAATGCAATAAACAAGGTTTTGCTTTATTGAACTATCAAGGTGCGCGTTTAACCATGCATGCTGTGATTTGTGGTTGAACGCATACCTAATTAATAAACGAATGATTTTCAGTGATAAAGCGATGCTATTTTACGTAGGTATTGTTTGTTTAATTCTTTTAAATTAAGTAAGTGCACCTATACCAAATTTACTCAAATTATTATTTTTGATGGTCAGTGACGAAAACGGGTTTTGAGCTTTTTTAAATAAAGGACGTTCTGAATATTATTTTCGGAACGTTTGTATAAAACAGTAAAAATGATTTTCTTCTGGGCAATTTGAGCTTCTTTCTAAGGAGACTGTTGTTTATTAGATCTTGTTATTGCCCTCCGCTTAACCTGTCTATCAATACGCTTTTACAGCTTTGGGCGTCGCATTGCGGAGCTTTGCCGTATAATTCCTGCACTCCTGTATAGTAAAGTGCTTCGCTATCTTACCTTTTATGTAAGGTCATCTTCTGTTTGGCTCGGCAGGTTTTTAGTGCGCAGTATGTCATGACTTTACATAAGGGACTTAAGAGAATTTACTTGCAGGCAAAATGGATAAATAAAAGAAACAGAAAGCGATCAAAATGGTTTCACATGATTTTTGGGTATTGCTTGCAATGCTTCTTTATTTTGTGGTTGTTGTAGTGATTGGCTTTATTTATGCCAAGAAATCTAATCAATCCACGGAAGCATATTTCTTGGGTGGACGCAGGTTGGGTCCTTGGTTAACCGCTCTTTCGGCTGAGGCTTCCGATATGTCTGGTTGGCTTTTGATGGGCTTACCTGGCGTTGCTTATTTTACGGGTGCATCAGATGCAATATGGACCGCTATCGGTTTAGCAATTGGTACGTATTTAAACTGGCTGTTTGTGTCAAGACGTTTGCGCAAGTATTCTCAAGTGGCAAATAATTCCATCACATTACCTGATTATTTTTCAAATCGTTTTCATGATAAGAAAAATATCTTGATGACTATCGCAGCTCTTATCATTCTGCTGTTCTTTAGTATTTATGTAGGTAGTTGCTTCGTTACGTGCGGTAAGCTTTTCTCGACGCTTTTTGGTCTCGACTATGCAACTATGATGATATTGGGCGCATTGATTGTTTTCTTGTATACGTTTGTTGGTGGCTATTTGTCTGTCTGCACAACAGATCTTATTCAAGGTTCCTTGATGATATGCGCTTTGGTAATTGTTTTTATAGGATCTGTTGCTGCGGCGGGTGGTATAGATAATACTGTAGCGTTTTTGCAGAGTATTCCGGGGTTCTTGTCGGGAACACAAATTGCAAATCCAATCTTGGACGAAAATGGGTTACAAGTAGTTCAAGATGGTATGCCGCTGTTCGGAGCTGCAAGCGACTATGGCATTGTTGCTATTATTTCTGGTCTTGCTTGGGGTCTTGGTTATTTTGGCATGCCGCAGGTGCTCGTTCGTTTTATGAGCGCTACCCATTCTTTTGAACTTACCAAATCTCGCCGTATTGCAACGGTGTGGGTTGTTATTTCTCTAAGTTCGGCGGTATGCATTGGCTTAATTGGTAGGGCAGTGCTTCCAGTAGAATTTTTATCGCAAGCTTCTGCGGAAAACATTTTTATTGTCTTGTCTAATATGCTTTTGCCATCGTTTATGTGTGGTCTAGTAGTTTCTGGCATTTTTGCTGCATCAATGTCATCTTCCTCGTCGTATTTGCTTATTTCTGGTTCTGCTGTTGCAGAAAATATCTATCGAGGTCTTATTAAAAAAGATGCAACTGATGCGCAGGTAATGATAGTTGCTCGTCTTACCCTTGTTGTGATTTTGATTTTCGGCATTGTGATTGCTTTGGATGAGAATTCATCGATTTTCCAAGTAGTTTCATATGCTTGGGCTGGTTTTGGTGCCTCGTTTGGTCCTCTTATGATAATGAGCCTCTATTGGCGCAGAACAAACTTGCAGGGTGCCCTTGCTGGTATGGTTGTAGGTGCTGTAACAGTTTTGGTGTGGAATACTTTTATTTCGCAATTAGGCGGTATCTTTGCTGTATACGAATTACTTCCTGCTTTTATTTTGAGCATGATTGCAATTGTCGTTGTTTCTCTTATCACTAAAGAGCCTTCAAAGGAAATTACGGACGAATTCGATAATTATTTGGATGCAGATTGCTAGTATGTATTTTTAATAAATACGGTATTAACGAGCATTTTTTTAAAATAAGAGATTCATTTTGTTAGGGAAAAGACGTCAAATATTAGTAATTAATACTGAATAAGAAAAAAATTATCAAAAATATTTTTTACAATATCGTCAGAAATGAAAGTTTCTGGCGATATTTTTTAATGAATAAAAAACATGTAAACAAATCAATAACCTGGTATTATATAGTTTGCTAGACCAAAAAGTGGGCAAATTGTGAAATGGATATGCCCGGGGGCGTGTAAGGCGTTGACAGGGCGAGTTTCCTAGCGTATTATTCCTTTGCTCGCTTGAAGTGCTTTGACGCTTTACGGCAAGCAGCAGCTTGAAAATTGCACATGATCACAAGCGAATTCGGGAGTGTTCCAGAGCGGTCAAATGGGACGGACTGTAAATCCGTTGGCTCAGCCTTCCAAGGTTCGAATCCTTGCACTCCCACCATCTCGCCCACATAGCTCAGCAGGTAGAGCACTTCGTTGGTAACGAAGAGGTCAGCAGTTCGAGTCTGCTTGTGGGCACCATTGAATACGGCGGTGTAGCTCAGTTGGTTAGAGCACACGGTTCATACCCGTG
>USPD01000005.1 GCA_900556585.1 uncultured Eggerthella sp. | reverse complement strand
ATTACCTAATATTTTGCCCATCAAACTGGCAGCATACCAATTAAGTTTGGCAGGGTTATTGGTTATATTCTTCTAATTTCTTTCCTTATGCATTGCACGCGAAATACCTTTTATTGCCTTTCGCATACAGGTCTACCTTAATAGCAATTCCAGAAGCGTTAAAGGGAAAAACGGAAATTATCACATCGGCTAAACAAAGTCTTCATACTTTTATATTATGGCTTTTAACTGGGGTTTTAGTGCATCACCACAACATAGGGGCATACACAAAGCCAGCAAACTACCTTATGTGGTGGTGCGCATTAAACACGCATAACGCATTAAGATTTGCTTCACACTAAGCCTTGTTTTTGTCTATTACTGCCTGATTCTTTGCTATTTGCTGATTCGCATATTCAAGTTCGCGCTCATACCTGCGCTGAACAACTTGCGCACCAAACGTTTGCAGGTTATCAGGTGAACCAATCTTTGCCTCAAAACGAATACCTTTCAATGTTGCAGCCTTTGCCTGAATGAACAGGAACGCAAAGCCAGCAACGCCCGCAACCAACGATGCTGCCAAAATTGCTACCTTAGCAATCATGACGTATTCAGGGTCTACAAACGCTAAGTTCGCCACGAAGATTGCCATAGTAAAGCCAACGCCACCCAGCAAAGCTGCACCAAGCAAATGCACCCAATTTACGTTCTCAGGCAAGGTGGACAACTTGGACTTAACAATGATGAAGCTCATAAGCATAATGCCTAAAGGCTTACCAACAATCAGGCCAAAGAAAACACCCAAAAACACTGAATTAGTTACGATATCGCCCGGAGCAATCGTAGTGAATGCAACGTCAGCATTAGTAAGAGCAAACAAGGGCAGAATAGCGAAATATACCCATGGATAGAGCTTGCGCTCCAAGCGTGTTGCAGGAGGAACTACATGGCGGGCTACTCGCTCAAGGCGCGTTACGCTTGCCAAATAATCCGCCTGACCAATAACGGGCTCATTAGGCTCAAATGTTTCATGCGCTTCCTTCACGCGCTCGCCCGACCAGTCCGCAAAGCTTTTCAAGTCAACACGGGAACCAGAAGGAATAACAAACGCCAGCAGAACACCTGCGATAGTGGAATGAACGCCCGACATAAAAATGCAATACCAAAGTACAGCACCCACCAATAAATACGGTAGCAGCGAATAAATGTGAGACTTATTCATTAACGCCAACACAATAAGCACTACCAGTGCAGCACCTAGCCACATAATGGAAGGGCTCTGTCCGTAGAATACGGCAATAACAATAATAGCCACGATGTCATCCGCGACCGCAAGAGTACTTAAGAAAACGCGAACACCTGCAGGCACGCGCGAACCCAACAACGCAAGAATGCCTAATGCAAACGCAATGTCGGTTGCAGTAGGAACACCCCAACCCATCATGGTTTCAGGGTTGCCCGCGTTGAAAATAAGATACACAACGATAGGCATCATGACGCCGCCTAGCGCTGCACCAACAGGCAAAATGGCTTGGCGAATATTCGTCAGTTCGCCAACAGTCATTTCGTATTTAATTTCCAAGCCTACCAGCAAGAAGAAGATAGCCATAAGAATGTCGTTAATAATGTGAGCTAACGACATCTCAACATGATTTGAACCAAACCCAAGGCTTACTTCGGTGTGCCAGAATTCATAAAACGGCTCATGGAATGCAGTGTTAGCAACAATAAGCGCAATAATAGCGCCCAGAAGCATAACGCCTGCTGCCTTGGTAGTGGAATGAGTTAATTCGACTATTTTGTGATAACGACGCTGATGTCCTTCAGCCTCTTTAATGAAAATGCCGGATTCGTTGTGGTGATGGTGAGACATAGACGGAAGACCTTTCGCACAAACACAGCGTGCCTTCCCGTTCACATGGTACGAACACGCCTCTATTCCAAAATATCAGAAAGCATATACTTCTACCAGAACACAAACACGAGCTCACGCGACGCCATAAAGATTGAAAACATACTGTTACCCCTGGGCGGTTCGACTGTTCTTCCTACTCTTGATTGTCGTGCGAGAAGCATCACCACGAAACGCTACCACCAGAGCAAGACGGCTTAGCTGAACGAAAAGGATGTACGTTGTCGCAAAGCGCCACCCCTCAAAAGTCGCTTTAGGTAGGTATCAAAACCTGAACGCGCTCATAATTCTCCCCACAATTAGGCAAAAGTGCGTTAGACTGATAGATGAAAACGGTAGACGAGGGGATTTGGAAAGCCGTTTCCAACTGGGAAGATCATTCGCTAGCGATGTAACCATCGCAGCTTTTTCGTCTCATTCGTGAATAATCGGCGCACCTCTCCCTTAGTCAAATCGTATTGTAGGTCCCAGTATGAGAGGTGAAACTATGGAAATCACCATCACCGGTCGCAAGATGCCCGTAACAGATGCTTTGCGTGCCTATGCAGAGGAAAAAATTGGTAATTCCATGAAGGTTATGGATATTGATCCTCTAATCGCTGAGGTTGTTCTTCATGTTGAAAAGAATCCAGCAAACCCAACCCCTGCTACGTGCGAAGTAACTATGCGCGCTCGTGGTCACATTATTCGTGTTGAAGAACGCGATGAAAATATGTATGCAGCTATTGACGTTGCTGCTGCAAAGGCTCTTCGTCAGCTTCGCAAGTATAAGACTCGCGTTATCGACAAGAAAATTACCAGCGGTCCCGCCGTTGACAAAAGCGCTCCAGCAACTGAACTTGATCTTGACGGTTTGATGGCAGAGCTTTCCGCGGACGATGAAGTTGTACGCGTTAAGGATCTTGTTCTTGAACCAATGACCGAAGAAGAAGCACTCATTCAGATTGATCTTTTGGGTCACGACTTCTTCGCATACATCGATCGCGATACCAACGCATTCTGCATCCTGTATCGTCGTACCAACGGTGGATATGGCTTGCTGAAGCAGGCTGGCGCTGAGTAAGTCAGCTTATTGTTTGTGCCAGATGGCGCCATTGCCAAACAACATGTCATCAGGCGGTTCGCCGGTAACTTGATGGCTGGCAGCTGTTAGTTAGACTACATAGCATCAAACGGTATGCTGCCAAATGGCATAAGAATTTTATATCTCAGCATGCAAAGGGAGCTCAGATGAGCTCCCTTTCTTGTGCTTAATCAGCATTGCCCTCCGCAAAACGAGCCAAGAACGACTTAGTGCGTTCATGTTTTGGATTGCCAATAACTTCCTTAGCAGGGCCTTCTTCCACGATAACGCCACCGTCCATGAAGGCTACGCGATCCGCCACATCGCGCGCAAACGCCATCTCATGCGTAACGATAACCATAGTCATATGCTCATCAGCAAGTTCGCGAATTACGCGTAAAACTTCTTGGGTAAGCTCTGGGTCAAGTGCAGACGTTGGCTCGTCAAAGAACAGCACATCTGGATCAAGCGCCAATGCGCGCGCAATAGCAACACGCTGCTGTTGACCACCAGAAAGCTCGCAGGGAACCATATCTTCTTTACCTGTTAAACCCATCTTCGCAAGAAGCTCCCTACCCTTTGCGAGCGCTTCTTTTTTAGGCTTTTTCTGCACGCAAATAAGCGCATCGATCACATTCTGAAGCACGGTATAGTGCGGGAACAAATTAAAGTTCTGGAACACCAGACCATAGCGCTTTTTCGCCTGAGCGAGCACATTCTTGTCACCATATATCGCTTTGCCAGATGCATCCTGCATGGTAACTACCTGCAAATCGCCATAAGAAAGTGAGCCCGCATCAAGCGTTTCCAAAAGCGTCATGCATCGAAGCAAGGTTGACTTGCCGCCGCCCGACGGACCAATGATTGATAACACATCACCCTGTTCAACCGTAAGCGAAATATCTTTTAAAACATCGTTGTTACCAAACGCCTTTCGCGCATGCTGAAGGCTAACAACTGGTGTATTTCCCATAACGAAACCTCTTTCTTCAGCCGTAGACGTTTAGTCGTGATAGTAAGCCATTTTCTTTTCGATTCGTCCAATAATGAATTCGATAAGCAGGCAGAATACCCAGTAGATAAGAGCCGCAAGAGCGTACGGAATCATCGAAACTTCGCTTGCGGAAAGCGCCTTAGCAACTGAGAACATTTCAGCAACGCCCAGAACGAATGCAAGCGACGTATCCTTAACCAAGGTGATAATTTCATTACCCATTGCAGGCATGATGCGCTTGATTACCTGAGGAAGCACAATCTTGAAAAATGTTTGCGAACGTGAATATCCCAAAACCAACGCCGCTTCATATTGACCACGTGGAATAGACTGCAAACCAGAACGATAAATTTCAGCAAAGTATGCTGAATAATTCAGAATAAAGCCCAGTGCACAAGCGCCATATTTCCAATCGGTAGGCATTGAAATTCCGAAGATGTAGTACGGAGCAAACATGAATGCCATAAGCTGCAGCATCAGTGGCGTGCCACGTAAAATAGAAATATAGAATTGCGCAATCAGCGAAAGTGGCTTGAATTTACTCATGCGGGCAAGAGCCACCACAATGCCAAGCGGTAACGATCCCACCAAAGTAACAACAAAAATCCAAGCAGATAAGCCCAAGCCCTCAAACAGGGCTCCAACCATAACGCTTAGTTCCATATCTTCCTCCCCAAATTATTTGGTTTAGCTGGTTTTGCCTGCGCTACATAGGTTTGCTTCGTTCGCATCGCATAGGCGGGATTCGCCTGTGCCGCGCGGTCTTTGTGCGTCACCTGCGCGTGCGCGCTCTCTTCGCGTGTCGCCTTCGCCTGTACCGCGCGCGATCTTCGCGTGTCGCCTTCGCCTGTACTGCGCGCGATCTTCCCTGTACGCTCGTGATCTTCGTATGCCACCTTCGTCCGTGCGCTACCACAAAACTAGATAAACCATTACGCAACAAAGGGCGGAGGAATAACCTCCGCCCAAATAATCCTCTTTTGCTACTAGCGTAGCTTAAATCTTACTTAAGTACCCAGTTATCAATGCTCATGCCGTAATCTGCATACTTATTAATAAGTTCCTCTACGGTACCGTCCTCATACATTTCCTTCAAGGTATCGGTCACCTTCTGAGCCAGTGCTTCGTTGCCCTTCTTGAAACCAACTGCATAGTGTTCGGAACTCAAAGGCTCTTCGAGCATGGTGTAGGTGCCTTCATTTGCAGACATCTGATACTGAGCAATAGAAAGGTCACAAGCAACAGCATCAACCATGCCAGATTCAAGCTGCATAAAAGCGTTGTTATAATCACTTAGAGTTTGAAGTTCAGCGAACGTACCAGCAAGCTCTGCCTGATCACCTTCGAGAACATCAAGAGCAGCAGAATCAACCTGAGTTACAACGGTCTTGTCAGCCAAACCAGCAAAATCGGTAATGCCAGAATCAGACTTAACAACAACTACCTGCTCGTTGAGCATGTAAGGCTCGGAGAAGGTGTAGTCATCTTCGCGACCTTCCATGGTGAAGCCATTCCAGATGCAGTTAATGCTGTCCTGGTTGAGTAAAGCGTCCTTTGCATCCCAGTCAATTGCCTCAAGCTGGATATCCCAACCATTGCGTTCTGCAACTTCTGCAGCCAAGTCAAGGTCAAAACCAGTTGGTTCATTGTTTTCATCCATGAAGCCATAAGGTGGATAGCTGTTGTCAAAGCCAACAATAAGTGTAGAGATATCAGCCGAAGTATCTTCGGTTGTCTGAGCTTGCTCTTCACCAGATGATGAGCATCCCGTCAAAATAACTGCCGACAAGCATGCAACACATGCAAATGTTAGCAGCGTAAGAAATTTCTTTTTCATGAAAACCTCGCTTCATGGACAGCCAACAATTTCGCCTTAACGAACCTTGCGCAACCTTTTTAAAAGATTTTGCAAATAGTTTACGCGTTTGGCGCTTTTTCGCTTTAGCATACTAAAGCGTTGTGAGTATACCATAGACCAAAAGAAGTTTCGATAGTTCAAACTGAGCGGTTATTCAGGGCAATTGAAAGGTATCAAAAAATCTCACAAAATTTACTCTACCAATACGCCCACTGCACGACTACAATAAGCCCACTATGAAGAATTTACCTACCATACGCATGGCAACCATAGCGGACGCCCCAGCCTTACGAGAGATTTATCTCCCGTATGTGCGCACAACTGCAGTTACCTTCGAGCTTGAAGATCCAACGCTTGAAAATTTTACTGAGCGCGTGCGCAAAACGCTCGAACGGTACCCTTATATCGTGGCTGAAGAAGACGATGAAATTGTAGGCTATGCCTATGCATCTGCCTTCAGGCCTCGCGCTGCTTATCTTCACTCTATTGAAACTTCTATTTATATGCGCATGGATTATCGCGGACGCGGCGTAGGCCGTCGTTTATACACCACGCTTGCCAAGCTTCTTGTTTTGCAGAACGTCTACAACATGGAAGCATGCATTGCCCACTGCGAACCTGCTGACGAATACGTACCTGCCACAAGCCGACTGTTCCATGAACGTTTGGACTTTAAATTGATAGGCAAGTTCAACAAATGCGCTTATAAGTTCGGACGATGGTACGACATGATTTGGATGGAAAAAATCTTGGGCGACCACATTACTGATCCTGAACCATTTTTGCCACTACCCCTAGTAGACAAAGAAAAAGTTGACGCGGTTTTAGCTGAAGCGTAAAGTTCTGCGCCATTTACCTCCTGGAACACCTTATTGACACAACCCAACCCAGATGCAAGCAGAATTCGCTGAAGATACACTATCAACACACCATGCTTAATGCAGCTGGATTCAGCTGCGAGCAGAATCCGCCGAAGATACGCCGAAGATACGCCGAAGATACGCCGAAGATACACTACTGAATGTCAAATAGTATGCGTTGGGGGCATTTGAGGTGGGCTTTTCGGCTTCCCGTGTCAAATAACACAAGTTGGGGGCAAGCAATTGAGGGGCTAGTGAGGCTTTGAACAAGCGAAAAATGCGTTCGTTACCTCAAATGCCTGGATGATTACATCACGCACCTTACGGATACTACTTCGAGGCGATTTAGAATGCCCCCAACACACCATATTTGGCACAGCTCGCAAAAAAGTTGCAAATTTGGTCGCAAAAGCCCTGTTGTAGGCATTTCTTTTCTCACAAAAAGAAAGAAAATGCCTGCTCATTACATATATGTGCTGGTTGATTACATTTCGCACAGCAAGGTTTGAAGAAGAAGCTGAATGTGATGCCTACAACAGCATACTTTTGACCAAAATGGACGATTTTTACGATATTAAAGTTGCATCCAGTTGCATCCCAAAAGAAGTTGCGTCCAGTTGCGTCCAGTTGCGTCCAGTTGCATCCAGTTTCGCCCAGCTGCATCCAGTTGTGTCTCAAAAGGAGTTGCGTCTAGTTACATCCCAAAAAGTGGTATAGGGGTCGCTTGGAAGAATCATTAATTTATTAGGTTAGTTGCGTTGCAACAGTAACCCAATAGTAGCTCGACAGGAATCCGATAGTAACCCAAGGAATCCGCCGGTAGCCCTGTAGCAATCCTATAATGTGCCACTGCGTAAAAATCCCAAACTAGCAAAAAACCAAGCTATAAAATCCCAATCCGACAAAAGTCCCTGATTTCAAGGCCTCAAACTAGCGAAAGCCCTTAATTTCAAAACCCTGAATTAGAAAAATCCCGCACTAGTTCTCGCACCAGTTTTGAAAGCTCCGCACTAGTTGTCGCACTAGTTCTTTAAATGCGAGTGGACGCGGCTTACCGCAATTACAACGACAGCAATAGCGCATACCGCAGAAAAGCCGAAGCTCAAATGGAATCCCATTGAAGCAGATCCCGTCATAGGGCCTACCACCATGATTGCAAATACCATAAGCGCCGTACCAAGCGAAGCAAACGCCTGACGCACCGCGGTACCAAACGAAGAAGCATCAGTCATAAACCATGGTGGCAACTTAGCCATGCCCCATGAATTTAGCGGACCAATAAGCCCTGATACGCCTATCGCTCGGATGCCCTGCATTGCAAAAATCACCCAATAAGGGGTGTTTTCATCAATGAAGGCCATCATGGTTCCTCCGGCAGCCAGGAAACATGCTGCAACCACGACAACAGGGCGAGCACCAATCTTATCCGTCAGAATTCCCGCAAGAGGGTTAATAAAAAACGCCGCAATTGTTCCTGGCAACAACGCAAGACCTGCCTGAAACGCACTTCCTCCCCATAAGTTTTCAATAAAGAGCGGAAGAATCAACGTGATACCCATATAGCTTGCATACAAGAAGTTGCTTGCCCAGAAACTGATACGGAACTGCTGAGAGTTGAAAATTTCCAGATGAATCAGCGGGGTTTCAACCCTGCGCTGGCGGCGCATAAAGAACACCAGGAATACTGCGCCTACAATTACTGGCACCCAAATAAAGGGGCTTGTAAATTCGTAGCTTGATGCATTGGAAAAGCCCAGCAGCAATCCACCAAAGCCGAGGGCAGATTGGCAAAGCGAAATCACGTCAAGACGCATATTGGAATCTTCTGCAGGGGTTTTCTTTATAAGAGCGATTGCGACAAACGTAAGAACTAACGAGCACAGCGCCAACACCACGAAAAAACTGCGCCAGCCCGTAGTCTCTAACATCCAACCGCCAATAGTCGGACCAATATTAGGTGCGAAGCCCATAGCAATACCTGATATACCCATCGCGGTAGCTTGGCGATTTGACGGAACCGACGTCATGATAAGGCTCATCATCATAGGCATGTAATGCCTGCTGATATTGCCTGCAGTACGCGACCCACGATAAGAAGTGGGAAATTCCACGCTATGGCATCTACCACGCCGCCCAAGACTAGCAGCAAAAGCGAAGAGACAATAACGCTTTTAAGCGAAAAACGCCTCATTAAGTAGGTAACAGCCGGAACCGTAATTCCCAAAACCAGCATATAAAGTGTTGTTACCCACTGACCGATTCCGGCATCTACCCCATCCTTCGCCATGCCAGCAAACATTGAATTCAGGGCAGTTTGAGAAAGATTGCCAAAGCATGAGCCCAACATGACCAAAAAAACAAGCACTACGACATATTTCATGTCCATTTTCTTATTGGCTGTTTCTTCTGCCATGTTCTACCCCGTTACTTTGATATTGTGCGTGTAATCATATTCGCATTTTTAACAATTAGTATTCTAATGATTCCGTAAATGGATTTAGAGGGTATTGTTAACCGTATGAACAAAACTAATAAACATATTGTTGTACTCAGCTGGATTTCCGTTGTGGCAATGGCAGGAATTATTTTTTGGATGTCTGCCAATACTGGCACCAATATCAATCAGGGGCTTGGCATTATTTCTGCCATAAAAGGGTTCCTGTCCAGTATTGCGTTGTCTATTTTTGGACACGAAGTTGACGTGT
Source organism: uncultured Eggerthella sp. (assembly GCA_900556585.1). Lineage (GTDB taxonomy): Bacteria > Actinomycetota > Coriobacteriia > Coriobacteriales > Eggerthellaceae > Anaerotardibacter. The sequence goes on along the minus strand of USPD01000005.1, from coordinate 47,610 downwards.
CCCCCGTTGGACACTTTACCGAATACTTCATCTTTGGAGTGCTGTTATTAAATGCGCTTCGTTTTCACATGCCCTTATGGCGAGCGGCGCTCATAGCGCTTCTTATTGGCAGTGGCTACGGCGTTACCGACGAAATCCATCAATACTTTGTACCGGATCGCAGTTGCGACCCTATGGACTGGCTAGTTGACACCATCGCAGTTGGTATTGGCGCCCTCATTTGCAGGTATGCAGTTAAAAAAACAAGCGAACGCAAGAAAACTAAGAGCTAAAGCTTCTGCGTTATGCCGCACTAGCGCTGCGTCGTACATGTCTGGGTAGCGCTGCGTCAACGCTGCGTCTGCACACGCCCACGCAACACTTGCAGCAGTACTGCGCTATCGCGCAACTACGCAACACTGCGCCGACTCTGCGCTACCGTGAACCTACGCAACGCCACAGCAACTCTGCGCTAGTGAACGACGGTATTCTCCACGAACAAAACGATCCACATCAAGTTCGTCTAGTTCTTGCAGCACCGCATCACAAACCTGAGCTAATTCTTCAGTAGTTCCCGCTAAATCAGTGTCGTATACGCCAATAGCGCCAAAGTGCTGGTTCGCTAAAACTTCTGCTGCGTATGTCGAATCCTCAAAGCCCCACGTTTCTTCTGCTTCCGTATGCATTTTTGCTTGAGCGCGCAACACACAGAGTGGGCCACGCTTAGAAATACCCATATCGCAACTAGAAATTACTTCATCGAAGTACGAATAGATTCCTACTCGCTCCAAACCTAACTTCAGAAGAGATCCAGGGCTTGAAGAAACAACTGTCATATGGATTCTGCGACGTTTTAATTCTTCGACTAGCTCTACTGCACCACGTCGAGGCTGAACCTCGTAGCGATAAAACGTCTCCAGCACGTCATCCATGCTAGACAGTACTTCTTGAGGGCTTGAACCCACATTGTATACCTCATGAAAATAACGCGCGGTTTGGGCGGGCGTGTTCGCATTGAGCGTAATGCGCTCTTCTTCACTTAAGGAAATGCCGGCATGTTCGGCAATTTTAAGTTCGAGGCTTTGCCAAATCCCCATTGAATCAAGCAAGGTGCCATCGCAATCGAAAATTACGCCTTTAACGTTCACGCCCAACCTTCTTTCTTGTTCGCAATTCTCCTAGTTATGTATGTACCGAATACTAAGGGGCTAAACAATCACTTTTGCGTTAAATAACAGCTTCATTTGTTGAGTATTTATTAAATGCGAAAGCTGGAACATCCATAACAATGTCGCGCTTTCTCTTTAGCGATATCGCACTTCCCTTTGGTGATGTTGCGCTTTCGCTTTAGTGATGGCACGCTCCCTCTTTAAGTGATATTGCATTTCTCTTTAGCGATATCGCGCTTTCTCTTATACGAAGCGAGGCGCCCACCTAAAGGCGGAACGCCTCATCGTTCACTCTCTTGTTAGGACAAGAGGCGAGGGAAAAGTACTCTAACGAAAAAGGACAAGACGAGTGGCGTCATCTCCAAAGAGCCCGAACAAGAGATGCGCCGGCGAAGAGGTGCAGAGGATTTCGCCAGGAGTACTTTGTTCCCTCTAAGTTAACCATGTCTAACTTAGACTGAAATAGATTAGATGTCAACAAGTTTTTCTGGAAATTCTTAAAGTAGTCGCAAGATAACCACACGCCAGCGTATTCTGCCGTCCGCCCCTGAAATGACCTGGTATAGCCACCTTAGCAAGCCGTCAAACTAGCACCAAAATAGAAGCGCCGACGCAAGAGGGGTATCACGTCGGCGCAGGCGATAAATAAGCTGCTGCCTAAGTATCGCTCCTGTTCTTTATTGTCTCACCTGGGGTTTCAAAAATGAACCTGTTATTCTAATTTTATTTATAGGCGATTTCTATAGATTTTTTTGATTGTAAAAATCCCTTTTTGATTCAACCGCTACCACGTTAAACGTTGCCGCAGTTTATCAATCCGGAATTTGCTTAAATTTCAAAGTTTGCTTTAAACTTGCGAATTTCTTTTGAAGTTAATGACAGCTAATTTACAGCCTTGTGGACATTTTAGTTTAGAATGCGGGCTCCTTTTATTATGTAATCAAGCTTTTTGCTTTCCTTTCTATCCCTATATAGCCCGCCTCGTCTGTAAGGCGGTCCTCCCTTTCTCTAGACAGAGCAAAACAGCACAATGCAGAGCAAAAGAACGTGGCAGACCGAAATAGAATGTCTCTTTTCTAGACAGAACGCCTCTCTTATAAGCAGAACTTCCCTTTTCTTTGGTTAAAAACGTTTCTTGTATGCCTTATTCGCAGCGAACGTGCCATAATAAAAGCAGCAAACTAGTTATTGATTAGTCGGCGTTTCCACCACTTGGCGGGAGCTTTTCCTAGTTTGCACCAACACTTCAAAGGAGGGGTTTCTTATGAAGTATCATCGAATTCTTGTTCCCTATGACGGATCTAACCATGCCGAAGCAGCATTCACGGCAGCTCGCACCCTAGCATTACCTTCGGATGATGCTGAAATTTATGTTCTCAATGTTGTTCCTATGGCGCTGGCCACCACTATGCCTGTAGCACCCGACCCTATCACTGGTGGCGCTTCTTCCTTTATTGATCAGGAAGGCTACACCGCCATGATTGATGCAGCGCTGGATAACATCAAGCAGGAAATTAATGATGTGGTTAAGGAACTGCTAGATGGCATGCCAGCAGAACGCGTACATATAGATGTTGCCACCTACCCTTCCGCAGTAAGTGGCATCACTGAATACGCCAGCAACCATGATTGCGATTTGATTGTTATGGGCCGTCGCGGTGTAGGCGGTATTCGTGGCGTACTTGGCAGCGTAAGCTATGGCGTTTTGCGATCGGTTGATATTCCTGTTTTGACCGTGAAGTAGTGCTTGATACACCGCGCACTAATCCAGTGGGTCCATAATTGGTAACTTTACTTTGCCAGTTTTCTAGATACGCACAGAAGATCCCGCAACCGCGGGATCTTCTTACGAAGTCTCTAAAAACCATTTCCATGCGGGAATCTGAACTATACGTTTATTACCTTGCTGATATTCAGCATGCTCCCCTTTTTCTACAATTAGTTCCGCTTCGCTAACATGAAGTTCCTCCATCGCTTCCCATAAAGCTCGCGTTTCTCGTTGTAACGTTTTTTCATTTTCAACCGAAACACTTACTTGGCAAAGCTCCAAATTGCCTGCAAGAGCATCCCCTACAACAAAATCTATTTCGAATCCATGCAATTTAGTTTTATACGAAGATATCTCATCTTTACGCATTCCTACCAAGCGCCGTCTTAGCTCAAGATAAACTGCATTTTCTAGGCGCTGCCCTTCATCAGTGGAACTCGCGCGGCTGTTCGCCAAGGCTAGGCCAGGATCTATGGCATAAACCTTCTGCGAAGCGGTACTTGTCTCTGATAATGCACGTGAAAGCTCTCGTACTGTAAATACAAGATACGCCTCTTCGAAATATGCCAAAAGATCGCGCATAAAGCCTCTGCTAGTAGCAAGACCCACCGAACGAAAATCGTTTTCAACCTTACGGATAGAAAGCTCACGAGCATTCGATGCAAGAACACGCGTTGCAAAGGCGCTAGCAACACGCGGACGACTAAGGTTGTGTCGCTCCACTACATCACGCGCTACAACACGTTGCGCATACGACTGCAAAAGAGCAATTCGTTGACTTCTTGGAAGTTGCTGGATAGACGGAAATCCTCCGCGTTCCAAATAGGCTTCAAACGCGCCAATAAGTTTTAGTTTTTCTTCAGTTGTGTATGTATTCTGATTCGTTTCTACGAATTCTTGCGAAAACCTTAGGGTTTCCTTAAATGAACAAGGCAATAATTCAAAGTCAATTGCCCTTCCTCGAAACTCAGTACTAATTTCTGAAGATAACATCTGCGAAGACGAGCCGCTAACGTAAATGCTTAGTAAAAAAGGAGTTCCAATACGCTTCAAAATTTAAGAAACTACATTCACTAGCGTCCTGCAGTCCCGATTATGGCTATTTAGTTGTAGAAATAAATTTTGTAAGAATTACTTTACACCGCAATAAGCACCTGATCAATGTTGGTTTTTTATACAGTTAGATTATTCAGCCCCATAAATCAAATACTTCTGAACTAATTCACATCATTCATCCCAAAAATCCATCACAGGGCGAGCCAGAAAACCTTCGGTGTCCCAGCAAGAACGCAACAAGAGTCTGGATCGTAATGTCTGCGAGACAGTTCATGCAATGCCAAACAAACTAAAACCGCTAAAGACAGTACTGCATGAAACAAGAACCATTACATTCAAAAAAGTCCCTATTAGGGACTTTTTTGAATGTAGAAGCAAACTGTATTGTTAGAAGAGAATGATCATATCGCTAACTCGCAATAGCTATTACACCATGCAAAAGACTGTCACTAACCCTGAACGCGAATAACAGAAGGATAGCCACCCGTTACTACATCTTCAAGCGACAAAATTTCATCAATAGTTTTGCGAACCTTACGTTCTTCGGCAGTATGGGTGACAAATACTAAATTCACATCTTCGCGTGCTGCATTACCGCGCTGGGTAACCATACGAACTGAAACGCCATTCTTCGCAAAAATATCTGCAGCTGCTGCCAGAACGCCAGGACGGTCCGCCACAACAAAGCGAATGTAGTACTTGGTATGCAAATCATCCATAGAAATAATGGGCAAGTTGTCAGTACAGGTGCAACCAACAATAGGCTTAATACCCATCTGAATATGACGTGCAACCTCCAGCACATCACCCATTACGGCACTTGCAGCAGGTCCTGCACCAGCACCTTCACCAAAGAACATAGTTTGACCAACAGCATCACCTTCAACAAAAATTGCATTGAATACGCCGTTAACTGTTGCCAACTGATGATTTTCAGGAATCATTGTTGGATGTACGCGCACATCAATGCCTTTTTCGGAACGGCGAGCATGAGCAACCAGCTTTACTACATAGCCCGAATCGTGCGCCATTGCCAAGTCAATGGGAGAAATACGGCGAATGCCTTCGGTGTATACCTGATCAATCGTTACACGCGAATTGAACGCAATAGATGCCAAAATAGCAATTTTTGCCGCAGCGTCATGTCCATCAACATCGGCCGTAGGATCCGCCTCAGCAAAGCCGCGCTCCTGGGCTTCCTTAAGTGCAGCATCATAATCCATGCCGTTTTCATCCATACGAGTAAGCATGTAGTTAGTCGTACCGTTTACGATACCCATAATGGAATCAATCTGATTTGCAATAAGCGAATGTTTTAGTGGATCAATAATAGGAATACCGCCACCAACGCTTGCTTCAAACGCAATTTCCAAGCCCTTTTCTTCAGCAAGGCCCATGATTTCTTCGCCCGCCGAAGCCATAATGGCCTTGTTGGCAGTTACAACGTGTTTGCCTGCTTGAAGAGCCTCAACAATAACGTCTTTAGCAACGCCCGTACCACCAATAAGTTCCACCACAATATCAATTTCAGGGTCATTGATAATATCGTGATAGTCGGTAGTGAAAATATCCTGCAAGCCACGCGAAGCTGCCTGCTCTGAGCTGCGAGAACAAACCCGTGTCAGCTCAAGATCAATCCCAAAATGGCGAAGGAAATCTTGTTTGTGGTTGCTCAGAATATCCAAGCAGCCGCCACCAACCGTGCCTGTTCCAACCAAGCCAATCTTGACAGCCATAAATATGACCCCTTTCTACGTAGCGCAGAACGTAATACTTTAGGTTCTTGCATTGTATACAAAAAGCGCTCCCTAGCCGTTCTTCCACCAGAGAGCGCATCAAAGTTCACGGTATCAGGTACTTGCAAGCATAACGCGCGCGTGCCTGTACGCGATATACCAACAGCAACCGCTTCACTGCATAATCAAAGCCGATATTTCGCAAGTTCTTAATCAATATCACATGCCATCAAATCATCATAGGTTTCACGACGGGTAACTAAGCGCGCCACTCCATCCTTTACAAATACAATGCCCGGTCGAGGCTGACCATTATAGTTGCTTGACATGGAATGACAATAAGCGCCTGTGCCAAATACACAAACAATATCACCCAAGTCGGGATGTTGAATGGAAGCGTCCAATGCTACCGCATCGCCGCTTTCACAATGTTTACCGCACAGTGTCACAATTTCAGTACGAGGCTGCCCAGCCTTATTAGCGATTACAGGTTCGTATTCTGCGTGGTAAAGCGCGGTGCGAATATTGTCAGACATACCACCGTCAATAGCTACATACTTGCGGATACCTGGCAAAGTTTTCAAAATACCAACGGTATACAGTGTTACGCCCGGCGTAGCCACCAATGAACGACCAGGTTCGCACACTAGACGAGGCTGCTTCAAGCCATACTTTTCGCATGCCTTGATCATTTCTGAAGTGGTAATTTCGGCAAAGTCCTCAATAGAAGAAGGTTTGTCTTCAGCGGTATAGGCAATGCCCAAGCCACCACCTACGTCAATTTCTTCAATTTCATAACCGTAGGTTTCCTTGATGCGGTGAGCAAATTCAACAATAACGTCAATTGCTTCACCAAATGAATGAAGGGCAAAAATTTGTGAGCCAATATGCATATGCAAACCAGCCAAACGAACGTTAGGTGCATCCAGCGCATCGCGCACACAGGTGAATGCAAAATCCTCACGCATGGTGAAGCCAAATTTTGAGTCCTCACAACCAGTGCGAATGTATTCGTGGGTGTCCGCCTCAACACCTGGTGTAATGCGCATATAAATATCCTGCGTTACACCCATTTCCTGAGCAATAGCAGAAACACGAGCGAGCTCAATGCGAGAATCAACTACGATACGTCCAGCACCCGCTTCAATTGCCTCACGCAATTCCTGAGGTGTTTTATTGTTACCGTGCACAATAACGCGATCCATAGGAAAACCAACGGCACGAGCAACAGCCAGCTCACCACCGCCAGAAACGTCCAAGCACATGCCGTGCTGATCAGCCAAGCGACAAACCGCCTTGTTTAAAAATGCCTTGCTTGCATAAGCAATATCAGAATTGGGATAGCGCGTTCTAAAGGCATCACGATAGGTGTCCATGCGGTTTACCAAATCCGCTTCATCGTACACATATAGCGCAGTGCCATATTCGTGCGCCAATTCAACCATGTCGACGCCACCAATAAACAGATGATCGTCTTTTACTTCGGCGGTCATAGGCAAACAAGCGCCCAATTCCATGGTGGTGCGATTGTCTGCTTGCTTATTTACATTAGATGCAGGAAGAGACATAGGAATTCCTTGTTTTCTAGGGTTTACTTTTCTTGCCTATCATACCGTTCCCCAAGGATATGAGCAGTATCAAAACGGCTTGCGAGCTTCGTTATCACTAAAACAGCGCAAAGAACTTATCCAAAAGCGTTTCTTCCGCTTCGGGTTCTTCTGGCTGTTCCGGCTCAGCAACCTTGATGGAATCGGTAGTCATTACGAATTGCACCAGTGTAACATTGGTATTTTTCGAACTGGTAAAACTTGCCGGCTCAAAGTCCGATTTGTCATAGGTTGCCATTAGCGCATCTATTTCAGCTTGCACCTTGTCAGGAATTCCCTGGGTTTCCTGAGCAAGAGTTTGAGTACCCTCCGTAAGCGATCCAACGCCAGAGGCTAATTCGCCCGTGCCACCCGCGAGCTGGTCAAGACCGTTTGCTAACTCTTGCGCACCGGTGCCGAGCGAAGCACTGCCTCCTAAGAGCGATGAGACGTCATCAACTGACCCTAAGCCGTCAGCAGCACCCGTTAGAGCTTCGGCTGCACCCTGAGATGCTATTTGAGTGGAAACAACTGTAAGCAAGCTTTGCAATGCAGCATTCATAGCTTGTTCTTGAGAAGAACCCGCGAGTTGCTGAGCTGCTGCCTGCAGTGCCTCTTGCTGAGTCATCTGTGGATTTTCAGTCATTACCTGCTCATATGCCACCGTAAATGCAGCAGCATATTCACCAAGTGCTGCCTCATAGTTTTGACGAGCATCCGCTATATCTTCTTCAGAAACTGAATCCTGTGCCGCCGCAGCACTATCACGCAACCCCTGCTGATACTGCTGCAAGCCTTGCGTCATTTGAGTTGCGCCCGTAGCCAAGTTAGCTGCACCCGTTGCAGCCTGTTTCGTTGCCGCATCAACACTTGATACCCCCGCCGCTAAATCTTGGGCGCCAGAATGCAGCTGTTCGGTTCCATCAATAAGGGCATCAAACTGAGAAACTAAGCTGTCCGTATCGGGAAAATCAAGTGCCATCGAAAATGGAATAGCCGCAAAGCTAATGCCACTCATTTCAAAATTAGTTACATCAGCACTCAAGCTCACGTTCCCATCCGCATCGGGCATAACCATGAAACTAACCGTTACATCTGAACCAGAAAGCGCGATTGATCCCTGGTCGGTTTTAACGTTGGTAGCGTTTTTCATAGGGAGCGTGCAGGTTATTTGCATAAGGTAGTTTTCGTAGTAGCGCGGATCAACCGACTGATTTTGGGCTGTTTCGATGCGCAACTCCAACGAACCCGTTTTACCCGCTAAATCCTCTGCAGAAATTTCTTGCCCATCCAGCAAATACGTAATTGAAATATTCCATGGAATTTGGGCATTAGGAACACTTCCCTGATAAGAAAATTCGGTATCTGAAGCAGTTTCGCTTTCAGGCATGGTGAGAATTACTGAATCAGAAAGCTGGTTAATTGTAGACGTATCAGTCAAGTTCACTACCTGGTCATACGTTCCAAAATCTTGAACGGTTTGCCCTGCAGCAGCCTTTAAAACATTCACTACATAAACGCTATTCATGCCGCCCGCATTATTGAGCGAAGCGTATACCACCTCCTGCTTTTCCGCTGATCCCGAAACATCAACAGGCGCGCTGATATCACCAGCAATTTCCTGAGAGGCAGTACTGTTTTGAGAAGCTTCTTCAGCATTCACCATAACTGGTGCAGCAGTAAGGGGAACGGCAAGCGCCAACAATACCAGTGCCACTACCACCGCAGCGGCTGACTTTAGCATTCTGCCTTGTTTTGTTGAATTCGTATGTTCAGAATTTGAATAGCGCATACGATCTAGTCCTTATCCGAAGGTAATTGTTGTTTTGAAGTCGTGACTGCTTGCCCAGCTGCAGCCTGCGCAACTACCGAACGCGCCGTTTCGCCATGATAGAAACGCGCTTTCCATGTGGTTTTTTCCACCACCTTATCAAGCAGCATGAACAAAATAGGAAGCAGCAGGAATGTATTAAGCGCAGCAATGAAGGCTCCGCGGCCGATTAAAGTGCCTAATCCTGCAATAACTCCATTACTTGAAATAATGCCAATAAAGGCACCGCAAACCGTAAGAATAGTAGCCGATGTAAGAATAGTTATGGCCGAATCCGAAATAGCGGAAAGCATTGCCTGATGCTTTTCCATTTCGGCACGCCTATCCAAATAAGCGCGCGACAAAATGATGGTATAGTCCACCGTTGCGCCCAACATAATCGCACTAATAATAAGGTAACCAATGTACTGGATGGTTTCGCCCATAAAGTACGGAATTGCCAAGTTAATCCAAATAGATATTTCAATAGTAAGCAGCAGCATAAGTGGAATGCTGATACTACGGAACATCACCAATAGCACCAAACCAATCGCCAAAACTGACGCTATGAAAATACGCATAGAGTCATCATTTACGATGAGCGACATGTCGTACGATGTAACCGCCGAACCTACTAAATAGTTTTCTTCGGGGTAAAATTCGTTGGCAATATCGCGCAGCGTTTGCACCAGAGCGAACGCTTCGTCGGTTTCCCCTTCGACCGACGTTGAAACAACAATGCGCGAATAACCATTTGCAACAAGCTGCGACAAGCTATCAGCGGGCACCATTGCAGTAGGAATATTGGCAGAAACTGCAGTGACATACGAAGTTACCGCTGTTACATCATCCAAGTCTTCGATGCGCTGCACCATTTGGAGTTCGCGACCCCAATCGCCCTCAGGCACCAACATAACCCACTGTTCGTCTGCGCCAAAAGCATCGTTGATGGCGTTTGTCTCTTCGTACAGTTCCGAGCCAGGCTCCACAAATCCACTAGCGCCATACACGAAATTCGGTTGCTTTTGACCCAGATAAACAGGAACCGTAATAAGGGCAATAATGATGGTAAATGGCACCGCTAAGCGCAAGCATACTGCTGCGAACTTATCAAAAGATGGTAGGAACTTTCGATGTGCTGTTTTATTGAGAAGTTTCTCGCTCGAAAGTACCAAAATTGGCAGCAGGAATAATACGCACAGGAAGCTGAAGACAATACCTTTCGCCAAGACCACGCCCATGTCAGCACCAATAAGGAATGCCATAACGCACAGCGAAAGGAACCCGAAAAAGGTAGTTGCCGCAGACGATGCAATAACTGCCGCCGCCTTATGCATTGCGGAAACAGCAGCATCATACGAAGTCATGCCCTGAGCTCTAAACCCACGAAATGCATGCAGCATTACAATACCGTAGTCCATAGAAACTGCTAGCTGCAAAACTGCAGCACACATCTGCGTGATGAATGATATTTCACCAAAGATAATGTTAGTACCTAAGTTGTATACAATAGAAATGCCAATGATGGACAAGAACAATACTGGCTCAAACCATGCTTCACTTGTTAACAGCAACAAGCCCAAAATAACAATAACAGCCATAACCAGGATGAGCTGAATTTCTACATCCGAAGACCCTTGCGCAACAGCAGAATTAATAGCATCACCCGACATATATACCTGACTAGCACCCACCAATGATGCTGCATCACGAATAAGATTCATAGTATCCATAGCTAACGAAGTGTCTAACGCCACTTGATACAGATACGAATCGCCATTCTTATAAGTAGCAACCATATCATCGTCATAAGTTTCAAGAGGCATTGAAATATCGCATATGGTTCCAAGCCACATCACATCTTCAACGCCTTCAATGGCTTCCATCTGATTTGCAAGTTCGTTTGCTTGCATTAACGTAAGCCCCTCGACCATGATGTTCGAATTGGGCGTTGGAGCATCAAAAGATTCTTCCATTACTCGAAGAGAAACAGTAGATGCAGTTTCTTCAGGCAAGTAGTCAGAAAACTGGTAGTTTATTTTCACATTAGGAATGCAAAGAGCTGATGCGACAAAAAAGAGCGCAGCAAACACCATAACCACCCGTCGGTGATTTAGCGCCCCACGGAATAATTTGTCTACAAAACTATGCACGGCTTGCGATCCCTATAAACTGCACATGCTTGCAATCCCTTACGGCTGCGCTGCTCCGCGATTCCTTCACGGACTGCACAGCCTGCAATCCCTTATACTTTTCTTGTCCTTATTGTAAAGGAGTATTCATGCTGTCTATAAGCATTTTTGCCGTCGGGAAATTAAAAGAGTCATTTTGGAAAGATGCCTGTGCCGAATATTTGAAACGCTTAGGCGCCTATGCAAAAGTTTCCGTAAAAGAATTGCCCGATTCTAACAAAGAGCGTGAAGCGCAGCTTATTCTGCAAAGCATTCCAGAGCACACCCCCATTTTGCTATTAGACATCAAGGGCAAAGAAGTATCTAGCGAACAACTTGCCACAAAAATTGACACCTACGCGCTTAATGGGGAATCGCAATTAGCTTTCATCATTGGTGGCAGCGATGGCGTTACTGCTGAAGTAAAACAACGCGCAACGGAGCGTATAAGTTTTGGACCTATTACCCTGCCGCATAATCTTGCCCGTGTGGTGCTGCTAGAGCAAATTTATCGTACGTTCAAATTTTCCCGTGGCGAGCCATATCATAAGTAGTTGTGGCGCAAACCATATCACGAATAATCGTGACGGCAAACCGCATCAAGGACAACTATGACGAGCCATGTCATGAATAATCGTAGCGAACCGTGCCAAAAGCAATCGTGGCGAACTATATTACGAGCAATAAGCGTTATAAAACTTTCCCGCTAAAAGAAAAGATGCCTGCAACTTGCAGACACCTTTAGGATTAAAGAAAATTGGGTTAAAGACAATTCATGGTGATGGCGTCTAACCCCAGTCAGAACCAACCACAACTAAAAAATCACCAGAGAATGCATAGGTTCCGTTATTCTGCTTCACCTGTCCAACACCCAGTAAATCGGCAATTTTCTGAGCTTGCTCGCTTTGAGAAGAATTTTCATAGACGATGATTGTTTGCGAATAATTAAAGTCGTCCGCATTGCCTGTTTCAATAATGGCACCATCAGGAGTCAATTTTGCTGCAGCTTCATTAGCACATCCTGCAATACCACAGCCATTCTTTACTGATATGTGCACACCTGAAAGCGAAACACTACCTGATGAACTACTGCTCGAACTTGAACTATCTGCATTAGCAGATCCGCCGCCACCAGCCGATGACATGGTCGCACCTGATGCTTCGCCAATCTGGGTTTCTTCCGTAGGAGACAAACCTTGCTTTACACGATCCATCATTTCTTCCCATGCAGCTTCATCAAGAACTTCCCACCAAATATCATTTTCATACACTGAAGTGGTAGGAACTGCCGCTGTATAGACGCTATTGGAAACATCAATTCCCATCATGGATTGTGCAAGACCAATTAAGCCAGTCACACTATAATCAGTCGTTACATATTCCGCTAATGTTGATACCGTATTAGTAATAGTAGCAACATCAGAATTCATAACCTTTTTCATAATGGCAGAAAGAACTAAACGCTGATTTGCAGCACGAATGGCATCACCATTACCAATATCGTCATAATTATGACGACTACGACAAAGAATCAAAGCCTGTTCACCATTGAGTGTTTGCAGACCAGCATCTACGTGGCCACCTGCCATGTCGTCATTAATTTCCATTGGAACATCAACTTCAACGCCGCCCAAAGCATCCACTACTGCTTTAAATCCATCGAAGTCAATTTCGGCATAATGACTAATAGGAACACCTGCCAATTCAGATACGGTATCTACCGCCAAGGAAGCGCCACCAAAAGCATAGGCAGCATTGATCTTTTGTTCACCGTGACCAGGTATATTAACGCGTGTATCACGCGGTACGGAAATTAAAGTTACCTCTTTTTCTTGCGGGTCAACACGAGCAAGAATCATTGAGTCGGTTCGGTATGAACCGCCAAATTCACCTGACGCATCACGATCCTCTGATTTATCCGCGCCAATTAATAACATATAAAACGGATCCGATGGAGAATCGGTTACCGCAAGTGAATTCAATAAGTCAGCATCTAAATCATCACGCAAGGAGCTATCTACCTGGGTAATGTAAGCCCAAGCAGCACCAATACCACCAAGCATAAGCACGCAAACTACCGCAAGCGAAATAAGTGCTATGCGCTTACGCTTACTTTTCTTTTTGCGTTCATGCTGTTGTCGAACAAATTCGCGACTTTTTGCATTTTGTGCATAGCGCTGGTTGGCACCTGCAGGCGTAACTGGAACATACCCACCAGTAGAACGATGAGTGGAAGAGCCATAATTGCTTGCGCTATAAGCCTCTGCACCTACAGGATTGCGACGTGATTGAGATGACGAAGAGCCGCCTTGGTGTCCATAAGAAGAACGGTCATAAGACCCCACGCTCTGCTGTTTTCGCGGAGTACGCGAAGCAGACTGAGAGGCCTGATTAATGCGTTTCATGCTCTTTCTTGGATGAGCAGAACGTTTTGTTGGTTTGTTATTTGAAGCAAACATAAAATTAATAATGCAAATAATTACTGTTTGACGCAAACAAATTCGGCAAAAACCATATTTTGCACGGAAATTTGGTCAGTTCGACACCTTTTCTTCATTAATTCGCCATCAAATACGTTCGTTTATTGCCATTCGCTATACGCGCCCAAAGAAATATGCTTATTACCATCCGTCATGCAGGTGTTATCAACAAATCTTTTTCCCTACGAAACACCCAAACGCGAAACCATATAGGCATTCGCTTCACGCTCAACCGAATCATCTAAAGGCATTAATACGAAAGGATTGTCTAAACCAAACTTTTTCTGGAGTGCTACCGCAATAAGATGGTCGGCGATTTCAGGATTTTTGCCCAACAAAGGACCATGCAGATAAGTGCCAATGCAGTTTTTATACAGCACACCATCGCATCCCGAAGTATCATCATTACCATGACCAACATGGGAAATTACTCTACCGAAAGGCTCAACACCCGCACCTATCTTTGTGCGTCCCGCATGGTTTTCATATCCAACTACAGGCATACTCGCTAAAGGCGAAGAAAGGACAATGTTGTCGATCAAGCGATCGAAGCCCGTCCCTGCACGTAGAGTTTCTGCATCAATAATTGATAGGCCTTCCACTTCTTCATCGCTCATAAGCCAACGGCGTCCTAAAATTTGATAGCCACCGCAAATAGCAAGCATTGCTCCATCGTTTTCCAAATACGTGCGAAGATCATCCTTCATGGCAAACAAAACTTCAGAAGCGAGCTTTTGTTCGCGGTCTGGACCGCCACCAAGCACCACAATGTCTGCTTTGCTTAAATCAGTTTCCTCGCCATAGTGGACTGCTTCCACTTCAACGGGAATTTTACGCCACCTACAGCGCTGAGCTAAAACGCGAACATTGCCGCCATCTCCGTATAAATTCATCAAGTCAGGGAAAAGGTGCACAATGCGAAGGGGATTTTCGTTTAGCGCTTCTACGCCTTCCTGCTGAACACAAGTGTGGATCTTTCGCTTTGGTTCAGAGGTTCCTTCAGTAGCATGATCAACTTTATTTTTATCTGCACGCGCCATTAAAGAACTCCGCACCGCAGGAAGCGACGTGTAATTTGCAATGGCGTACATATTCCAATCGGCAGGCATAGCAAGCGCCGCATCCACCATTTCATCAACGCTATTAATTGTCTGAGCCTCAATGCCGGCATAGCGCAAACGAAGCGCAAGATCATTTTTGCGAATACCACCCGCATACACTACGACATCTTCCTGTTCGGCAAGCTCTTCAAAGTCGCAGTCCCATATCCAAGAAATGTCATGGCCATCCGCTTCGTTATCATTAATAAAGAATGCCGCAACCTTTTTACCAGGAGCCTGAGTGATGAGCTTCATGTTCTGGTTGAAACCTGTTGGGTTTTTCGCCAAATTCAGCAACACCGATCGACCCTGAATGGTAAGAGATTGAAGACGACCATTTTGCGGATCAAACAAGTCAACCGCCTGCTGAAACACCTCGTCACTTACTCCCGCAACATGAGATGCAAGCCAAGCAGCCATAACGTTATACACCATGTATACGCCCGCACGCTGGGCACGAAGGGAAACATGATTCCCTGTTGCAGTTTCTTCAACGTCAAACGTTATTTCATTTCCGAACACTGCATTTTTCGCTGCAAAATCTAAATCAGGACGAGAAAAACCGCAGTTGGGGCAAGAATACGTTCCCAGCTGTCCGTACTGACGATATTCGTAAGTAAACATCGCTGAACAGCGCTGGCACATCTGCGCATCACTTACTTTATTTTGCTGCTGATGCAAGTCTTCACCAACGCCAAATGAAATAGCTTTATTCTGAACACGAAGCGCTACCATGGCGCACAGCGGATCATCAGCGTTGTACAGCAAAACCGTATCAGGCGATTCATTCAGCGCTTGAACGATGGCATCCTGTACACGATCAATTTCACCGCAGCGATCTAACTGATCACGGAACAAATTTAAAAGCAATACATAGCTTGCCTGTACTTGCGGAAGCGTATGAGCAAGCCACAGTTCATCGGACTCGAACACGCCCCACTGTACGGTGCCTTTCGTTTGGAGAAGCGTTGTAGCTACACCATAAGCTAAATTTGCACCCGTTCTATTGCAGGCAACTGTTTTGCCTTGGCGCTCAAGAGCATCGGCAATCATATTAGTAATGGTTGTTTTCCCATTAGTACCCACTACCACGATGGAACCTTCAGAAATTTTATTCATTGATTCCGCGATAATTTGAGGGTCAAGTTTTAAAGCTATCTTGCCAGGCATATTAGCTGCAGGACGTTTAGCAATATGGCGTAAACCCCATGTACTTACAGAGCTAGCCGAATTTGCTAATAGTTTTCGTATGCCCATACTATCCCTCTCTGTTTTAGTAGTAACACGCAAATAATACGGCACCCCAGGACAAGTTGTTCATATCGCACTAAAAACCCGCAATCGCGAATTTGCCGTACCTTAACTGAAGCAACCGTACGCCGCGAAATTACGACCATAAAAACCAAAAATACCAACAAAAATCAATTTTTGTGGAACTGTTTCGGACAAATTAATTGACAAATCCGCCTCACCGGGCTGCCTTTTATCGATCTTTCCAACACTCAAACTAATTTGTCTAATTTATAGGTTCTATACATAATTTCTATAGGCTCCACCTTTAGATTAAACCCTTACTTTCTATAAGAGTAATCATTTTTTGATTGAATTATTAGCGCTATACTTTCATCGAATATGCTGCGGTAATGAATGCCCGCACTTATTTATAAAGTAAAGGGAAACTTTCTTAGAGGGAAGCAAACCAAAAAGTTGACAAGTTAACAACCAGCTTGTTACGTGAAGTGAGGATCTAATGATTACCGATCTAAAAGTGAACGAACAGAACAAAAAGGAGTACTACGAAAAAGGCTACTGGACCGAACAAACCCTGTTCGATGTCTGGGCAGATCGCGTCTCCAAGTTCCCTGACAATGAATATGTCAGCGATAACCTAGGTGTTCGTTTCACCTATGCAGAAATTGACGATAAGGCAAGCCGCCTTGCCGCTTGGCTTAAAAGCGTTGGCGTAAAGAATGGCGACGTTGTAAGCTTACAGCTTCCACCTTGGTCAGAATTCTGCATTGTTTACGTTGCTTGTTTAAAAGTTGGCGCTGTTTGCCATCCTCTTCCTGTTACCTTCAACGGTGAAGACCTGGTTTATTCTATGAACTTGGTAGAATCCAAAGCATTTATTTGCCCTACCTTCCACCACAAAACCAACTTTGAAGAACAAATTCTTTCGGTAAAAGATGAAATCCCCTCACTACCTGATAACGCAATTTGCGTTCATGACAAAACATTAGAATCTCATGGCACTATTACCCTGAAGCAAATTTGCGAAACCTTTGAACCTCTAACAGAAGCTCCTGAAAGCACTTCTGATGAAATAGTTCTTATTCTTTCCACTTCTGGCACCACTGGTCGTCCAAAAGCGGTATTGATTTCACACAATGCCCTTATCTTCTCCGAGAGGACCTTCATCAAATCGCTCCACCTTACCCGCAATGACGTAATGTTCATGCCAGCTCCTTTAAACCACGCAACTGGTTTTAACCATGGTCTTATTACTCCGCTCTTGCTGGGTAGTCGTGTAGTTTTGCAACAGGAATTCCATCCAGAAGAATCTATTGAGATCATGAATAAAGAAGGTGTCACCTGGTCGATGGGCGCAACACCTTTTATTTATGACATGCTCAATGTTGCTGAAAAGAATAATCTTACTTTTGATACTTTGAAACTTTATGTATGCGGCGGCGCACCAGTTCCTGGCACTATGGTTCACCGTGCAAATAAACACGGTTTGAAGTTGTGCGAATGTTACGGATCCACCGAAAGCTGCCCTCACCTACTTGTTCCACCAGAGAATTGCCTTGAATGGAATGGCAATTGGTCTGGTATTGCATGCGAAGGTATTGAGGTAAAGGTTGTTGACGAAAAAGGCAACGAAGTGCCTTATGGTACTCAGGGTGAAGAAATCTCCCGTGGCCCTCACATGTTTAGTGGCTATCTCAAAAACCCTGAAGCAACCGCCAAAGATCTTGATGATAACGGCTGGTTCTACTCTGGCGACCTTTGCATCCAGGACGAACAGGGCCGCATAAAAATCAATGGTCGCAAGAAAGAAATTCTTATTCGTGGCGGCATCAATATTTCCGCAAACGAAGTAGACAACAATCTTAATGGTTGTCCAGGCGTTGGATCTCATGCCACTATTGGATTACCCGATGACCGTCTAGGTGAGCGTATTTGCACCTTTATAGTTCAGGAAGGTGACGTAACCCCGACTCTTGACTCCATTGCTGAATATCTTGACTCCATTGGTGTAGCAAAGCGCCTTCGTCCAGAGCATCTTGAATTTATTGACGAAATTCCTATGACTGAAACCGGCAAAGTAAAGCGTCACCAATTAGCTGATGAACTTGACCGCCGCCTTAAAGAACGAGCATAAAAAGTCTAGACCTAGATCATCAAGCAAAATACCTACTATATTAGGAGTGATTTGCTTCCATAGTATCTTGTAAGAACTCGCTTCACTTAGCATATTTATACATCTTAACCTGCTTGACAGACCCGGCAATATGCCGGGTCTTTTTAATACTTTGCCGTTCAAAGTATTTTTCTTACACGAAACAGCTATTTTCAGCATTCACCTACTTAAAAGTTTTACAATTTTTGCGCTTGATTATGCAGAAACGGCAGATTATCTGCGTATTTCTGAGAAAAGATGGTCTCTTTTGATGAAGGAAGGGAAAACAAAAAGTGGTAAAGGCTGATCGACGGATTGACTTATTAAACCGTATTGTTGCAGCACATCAATCCTACTACGACATCAGACGAGACTATCTTTTTGAAGGACGCCGATTCCCAGCTTTTGCTGAATTCCATACGTTTGGCGAACAATATGTATTAGTAAAACGTGCAAAATTATGGGAAGTTAATACGCATGATTTCATGTTCTTCGAAATCGCAGATGTTTTAGACGAAAAAATCTTGCAAACTATGGTGGAGTTTATAACCACTAAAGCAATTCGCAAAGTCAATCCTTCGGCTAATCATATGTCATCTGCTCTTACGTTAGTCATTATTGCCAATCGATGTACTGACGAAGCCTTCAAGCATGTTAAGTCCCTTCGTTTCCGTAAGAATTATCGTTTCGGACTTCGCGGATGGACGGATCTTCGTTTAGCAGTAGTAGACCTGTCCCGTCCTCAAGGAAAAGAAGTGACCACTAACGCGGCTGGTAAACAACTAAAGGAGTCACTTACCAGCAACCTTGCATTGGCAAAGTAGAGACATTTAGATAGAAAGGTTGGTAAAGCATGAACGCAATGCTTGTTTTGCTCGGCGGTCTCATTGTTTTGATCATCGGCTATGTCTGCTACGGTAGATGGCTAGCAAAACAATGGGGTGTTGACCCTAATAGACCTACTCCTGCACAGGAAATGGAAGATGGCGTAGACTACGTTCCTTCCAAACCCTATGTTTTGTTAGGTCACCATTTCTCCTCCATCGCAGGCGCAGGTCCCATCAACGGTCCTATCCAAGCTGCAGTATTTGGCTGGGTTCCTGTTCTGCTATGGGTTCTTATTGGCGGTATTTTCTTCGGCGCAATGCACGACTTTGGTGCCCTGTTCGCTTCCTTACGTCATAAAGGTCAGAGTATTGCTGCTGTTATCTCTGCGAATATTGATGACACCGCAAAACGTATTTTTTGTATTTTTGCCTACCTTACCCTTTTGCTTGTAGTTGCAGCATTTGCTTCAATTGTTGCAAATACTTTTGCAGTTGGTTTAGCAAACGCAACTGACGCATCTAACTTAGCTAACCAACGCACCGCGATGATTTCCATGCTATTCATCGTAGCAGCCATCATTTATGGTATCGCAACACGCGGACGTGATCTTTCTGCAGCAGTTAACATCCTCGTTGCTGTTGTGATTATTGTTGTGTTAGTAGCCATTGGTTATAACTTCCCATTAATTTCTTTAGACTACACTACCTGGATGATTTTATTGGGCGTCTACATCATGATCGCTTCCATTGCTCCTGTTTGGATTTTGCTACAGCCTCGCGACTTTTTGAGTTCGTTCTTACTGTATGGCATGATTATTATTTCTATTATCGGTATCGTTGGTGCAAGCTTGACTGGCAATGCCTCCAATCTGGACATTCCAGCATTTACAGGCTTCTTCGCAACTAACGCAGCAGTAGACCCTGCAGGTAACCCTATCATCAACCCCGAAACAGGCAAAGCAGTAACTAACCTATCTGCCGCTTCAGGTTTCTTGTTCCCTGCATTATTTATCACTATCGCATGTGGCGCAATTTCCGGTTTCCACTGCCTAGTAGCATCAGGCACCACTTCTAAACAACTTGAAAAAGAATCCCACGCTCAACCTATTGCTTATGGCGGTATGCTAATCGAATGCTTGCTTGCAATTATTTCTTTATGCGCTGTAGGATTCGTTTGGCAAGCATATTGCGCAGGTGACTACGCTTCACCAACTGCCGTATTTGCTGGCGGCTTGTCCCAAATGCTTGCTTGTATTCCTGGGCTCGCGGGCGTTGAAGACATTGCTTATACCTTGCTCATTTTGGCGGTATCCGCTTTCTGTCTTACTTCTCTGGATACTGCTACTCGTCTTGCTCGTTATATGTTCCAAGAACTCTGGATTCCCGTTGGTGAATCCCTCGAAACCGTAAAAGGTGCACACAAGGTTTTCTCAAACCCTTATGTAGCTACCATTATTACAGTTGTTATCGGTATTGTACTGGGCATGACCGGCTATACCATTATTTGGCCTTTATTCGGCGCCGCTAACCAACTCCTTGCAGCCTTAGCATTACTTGCCGTATGTGCATGGCTCGGCAACGCCGGTAGGAACAACAAAATGTTCTACATTCCTATGGCATTCATGCTTATTGTTACCCTGACTTCTCTTGCTCAAACTCTATACGCTAAAGGCTTGGTGCTTATGGCTGGATCGGGCGATTTGTTTGCAGCAGGCGTTCAAGCAATACTCTCCGCCATCCTGTTCATCTTAGCTATTGTTTTAGCTGTTAAGGGTGCGAAGACGATCTTCGGTAAGAAGCATAAAACCCAGGAAGCATAGTTTGGAAAGTATACGTTCTAGTACTTAACTCAATGAACGCTCAGTGCTGCACAGGCTAAAAAGTAAGCGCGCTTGAAACACATGTTTCAGGCGCGCTTTTTGCATGGCTCATTACAGAGCTTCGCTAGGAGTCTTTATTGCGTGGTTTTATTACAGGATCTTGCTCAGAGTCTTATTACAACGAGTCCTTTTCAGGCACGCTTTTGCCATATCAAGTAAGCCTTTCACTTAGCTTGATGGTTTTAAAAAGGCAATGAGTCTTACAATACAAACTATGGGGAACAACTTTATAGGGAAAAGGGGACTTCATGGCTTACGAAACCATTCTCACCGAAAAAAAAGATGGTGTTCTTTTAATCACTTTTAATCGTCCAAAAGCTCGTAACGCAATGAGCTCTTTAATGATGGAAGAGTTTTCAACCGAACTTGAACGTTGGGACAACGATCCAACACAACGTTGTTGCATCGTTACTAATGCTGGCACCTGTTTTTGCGCAGGCGCGGATTTGAAAGAGCTCGCAGCAGGAACCTATCACTTACCTGAAGGCAAGGAGAATTGGGGGCTGCTTGGCATGTCAAAACATCGCTTTAAAAAGCCCCTCATCGCTGCAGTAAATGGCATCTGCGTTGGTGGCGGTCTTGGACTGGTTCTTGCATGCGATATTGCTATTGCAAGCAACCACTCAGTATTCGGCTTGCCAGAAGCCCGTCATGGTCGAGCCTCTACAGGAGATGGTGCCATCCTACGTTTGATGCAGCAGATCCCGCAAAAATATGCTGCAGAACTTATTTTGGTAGGCGACAATATCGATGCTCAAAAAGCATACGAATGGGGTTTGGTCAGCCGCATTGTAGATGAGCAGGACCTTCTCCCTACTGCTTTTAAGTTAGCCGAAGGTATCGTGAAAAGCGCGCCTTTGGCTATCGAATATTCCAAGGCGGCCATGAAAGAGGCTGCTGCTTGCGATGATGAATTCCCTGGAGCAGGCTGGAGCATTATGGATTACTACCAGGAATTAGTAAATGCAACCGAAGATTCCCTGGAAGGACCAAAAGCGTTCGCTGAAAAACGTGAACCCCAGTGGAAAGGCCGCTAAAGTTTGGTCATTAAGCTTGTTTCAAAAATGTATATCACTTAAGTACCTGAGTTTATGTATCGCGGAAGTCTATTAAATGGGCTTCCGCGATTTTCATGTAAGAGTTAGTTCGGCTTATTTCGACTTATTTTGCAACCTTGTTTATTGTTGGTTTTGCTACTGCTAGTTTTTGACGGCAGCTTCTTCCGCTGCACGAGCATCCGCCAATTCTTGCGCCTCTTGTGCGTTAGCGGGATACAACCCGTAGCTTGGCTGCAAAACACTTTCAGGCATAGGTTCGCCCGCATAGCACCTTACTGATCCATCCGCATCAAACGCATCTATTTCGCTATCGGAATAGCCCAGCTCTTCCAACACTTCACGTGTGTCATATCCGACGGGACGAGAACGATACAAGACAGGATCTCCCAAACTCGCCAAACGTACAGGAGCAGTAGTGATGGTATATGAATGATCTTCACCGTAGCCCTGATCTTCATAATACACACGGCGAAGCTGATCATTGTCGAACGCTTCCTTATCGTGCAGCACATCTTCAACCGTACGGCACTTTTCACAAGCCAACTCCTGCTCCATCAAGTAGGGTTCCCATTCCGCCCAGGTTTTTTGCTTAAAGATGCGTTCCATTTCGGCAATAACTTCAACGTTTTTACCGTTTTGCGCAAGCGCCTCTAAGCTGGTATACGATTCGTCCTCCCAATACTTGGGATCCATGCCAATTGCTTCGAATACCTTACGATGAAATTTGTTGTAGTTGCCAAAACACATTACGAACCAAACGCCATCCGACGTTACATAACTGTTGTTGGTTGGGCAAGGTGCTTCAGCACGATTCTTAGGATGCGGCTGACCTTGCTGCTGAGCACAAATGGCGCTCATCATGCCCCAGTTAGAAACATGATAAAGGCTGGTTACCACCTTATCACCCACGCCAGTGCGCTGAGCATTCCAGAGCGCTGCCAATATTCCCACTGCAAGTGCGTTGGAAGAATTCCAATCGCCAAATGCAACAGGAGAATTGCCTACCTCAAAGTGTTCGCCCGCATTAGGAAAACTCATAGTTACTCCGCCACGCGCAGAATAGGTAATGGCATCATAGCCTTGCTCATCAGCCATTTCTCCGCGTTCGCCATAGCCGCGAAGCTGCGCCCAAACCAATCGTGGAAACTTCTTATGAAGTGTTTCGTAATCAAGTCCCATGCGCTTAAGCGCCGGTGTGCGATTACTTGTAATAAATACATCAGCATCGGAGAGCAACTTAAGCATTGCTTCCATACCTTTTTCAGTTTTAAGGTTAAGAGAAACCCACCTGCGATTAAAACCACCGCAGTCAAATGCGGCATCATCGATGTCAGTCTTGAATTTCATGCCCCAGGAAACGCCTTGCGTACGTTGATCGTCGCCAATTTCGCGTTCAATTTTGTAAACCGTGGCCCCTAATTCAGCAAGTAAACGAGCGCACCCTGGCGCTGCTGCGAAAATAGTAAGGTCAACAACCTTCAAACCTTGCAAGCCGCTCATACTATCCCCTTTTCGTTTGTTCTGGCGTGAGTTGTCCGCAAGTTGTCCGTAAGGCATCACGCAGATTGTCGCCCTGCGAGATATTCCGTAGACCCCGTTAGGTATTTCGCCGCAGATTATAGCCCCGTTAGGCCATTCTGCAGATTGTCTTGCAGTTTCCCAACCACGATTCTACGAACTGCCCCTAAACACTCACACTGGGCACTCACGCTCAAAAAATCCCTCAAGATAAGTTTATGCAACTTAGAAGCACACAAAACAAGCTTTGGGTTATTGGTATCAATTGTTCTAAGTTTGGAGATTAAGCCTCGCTCTGCAAGCCATGCTCTGCAAGGCGCACTTTTTATGCGCTATATTTCGGAAACCGCACTTTGTGAGCCGCGCCCTGTAAGGCATACCTTATGCGTCACGTTCTGTAAGCCGCACCCTATTCGCAATGCTATTTTTCGGAAGAAAGCCCCAAATACACAAGCTGAGCCTCAATACTGCGAAGCGAAGCCCAGCGAAGGTTTTCATCTACCCCTTCATACACCGCATCAAAAAGCGCATTCGCTTCAGCAGGAACTCCCTTCGCCAGAGCCACTTTCACCTGGTCAAGCCGTTCTACACGATGCTGCCGTGTTGCCTCTATCGCACGCAGAGGATCATCAATTACATATCCATGACCAGGGCAAACAATACGTACTTTATTCAGCTTTACAAGATCTTCCAATAAATCAAGTGATGCCATGTAGTCGGCCAAATTTCCATCGGGGTAAAACACCACCGTAGGACCATGACGAAACACTACATCTCCCGTAAAAATTGCCTGCTGTTCAGCAAGCAGCAACCCCATTGAATCACTTGAATGACCAGGAAGCTTGTACACCTCGAAAATTGGCGAGCCTTCATAGGGATACAAAAGACCTTCTTCTAAACAGTGATCAACTTCAAATACACCGCCTGGAGTATCGGCGCCCATTTCTTTTTTAGGGCCGTAAATTTCGGCACCAGTAAGGCGCGCAAGTTCCTGTGCGCCTGCCGTATGGTCATGATGATCATGTGTAAGAAAAATAACGCTTACTTCGAGGCCTTCTTTTTCACAGGTATCTAAAATGCGCTGCGTTTGATCCCCTTCAGGCGATGGGTCAATAACTATGCAACGTTTATTCCCGTATTTAACTTCTTCGGGATTTGCCACAATCCATGTGTTGGAGCCAACATAAGTCATCGGACTAGGGTTATCCGCCCGAACACACATAATAAAGTCGTTTATCCTGCCACCTTGCCAAGGTGTTTCACCAGTAATGAAGCTAGCCATAGTTCCTCACTTAAGCGCCGTTACTCAACAAGTCCATCGCCTTTTGCGTAAATCCAGTTCTCAGCAATACTTATCAGTATTATCGACGAAATTTATGAAAGCTCGCCGCGCAAGCCAATAGTTCCATCTTCACGATAGTAAGGCTTGGACATGATGCGCTTGAGCTTGCGCCTCGTAGAAACAAAATCATAGGCATTATGCGCGTTTGCAATGTTAGTAAGATTGTATACCGTAGGAGCCAAAACAAGCCAACGGTTTGCGTCACCTTCGCGCATTGCATAGGCAGGCGTTACCCAGCCAGCAATTTGAGCTTCGCTGGTTTTGTCGTCAGCTACCTGCCCTTCTGGCATTAATGCAGAAAAGAAGAATGTATCGTAGCGCTTAGGCTCGAATTCAGGGGTGCAGAAATTGGAGATGAGCCCCAATAAGTCAGTACGCAAAACCAAGTTTCTACGCATAAGCATTTCGGACAACGCTAGTTCATGATGCTCCAGCGCAGCACGATCTTCCTGCCATGAAGGGTCTGATAAATCAGTCACCATTTCGCCGTTTTCGAAGCCTGCAAGTAAAACACCGCATTCTTCAAACACTTCACGTGCTGCTGCAACTACTACTTTACGAGCAGTTTCTTCATCGCAATTCATATACTCAGCCCACTGTTCAGGCGTATGCCCAGCCCACATAAGCCCTTTTTCTGAGTCCTTTTCATCAACGCGACCGCCAGGAAACACCACTGCATCAGGTACAAATTCCATTGTTTTCACGCGGCGGAGCATGAACACTTCAAGTTCTTGCCCTGTAGGAAAATCGGGCGGAAATACACCGTCTTCAATACGGTACTTTGTTTGACCTGGCTTTGAATCTCGAACAAGCATTACTGTTGCTGCATATCGAGGAGTGACTGGCTGAAAATCGGGATTTTCAAGCAATTCTTTTGCGGCATCAAGTGATTTTTTGTTTGGGTCACTTTCAATAACATTGCCATTTACGCGTATTCCCATGGCGCCCTCCTTGCGTAAGTTTTCCCACGCTTCATCATACACTTGTGTTTGCTTCTCCCTACCGAAATTCAACCGAGCTTTTCATTTTCCATCGAAGCAGCAACGCCGAATTCGCTATGACAAGAACCGAACCCGCATTGTGCACAAGTGCACCCACAACAGGATTCAAGATGCCCACCATTGCCAAAATAATTGCCACAAAATTAAGCATCATGGAGAATGTCATATTCAGCTTGATTGTGGTCATCATTCTACGGGAAAGCGCCGACATATGAGGAAGCGTATCTATATTGTCACGAACAAGGACAATGTCTGCCGCGTCTACGGCAATATCGCTTCCTACGCCACCCATCGCAACACCAACGTAAGCACGTTTCAGCGCAGGTGCGTCATTAATGCCATCTCCAACCATGCACACCTTTTCTTGGTTTTCTTCAAATTTGGTGATGACCGCGAGCTTGTCTTCGGGCAAACAGTCTGCCTGCACTTCGGCTACTCCAACCTGAGAAGCAATGTGATTCGCGGCAGCCGAATGGTCGCCCGTGAGTAAGACAGGAATGATGCCCAACTTTTTGATTCCAGCAACGCTTGTGCGCGATTCTTCGCGAATTTGATCCGCAAGGACAACAAACCCTACCGCGTTTCCATCAAGCGCAACATGGACTATCGTGCAGCCTTCGCTTTCATACGAAGCAACAACATCGGGGTCGAAATTTTGGACCTGCTCTTCTTCAAGAAGTTCTGCATTACCCGCAACAAGAACATGCTTGTTGGCAAGTGCCCTCTCATTCACAAGTGTCTTCTCGTCCACAAGTGTCTTTCCATTCACAAGTGTTTTTTCATCCACAAGTATTTTCTCATTCACGGGCACCTTTTCATTCATAAGTGTCTGTTTGTTCACGAGCGCTTTAATACCACGTCCAGGAATCATTTCGAATTGTTCACACTGAACAAGCGCCTTCGTGTTCGATTCCTGGTACGAATCAACAATGGCATGGCCAAGAGGATGTTCACTTGAATTTTCCGCACTGGCAACAAGCCAATAAAGATCATCGCTCGTTATTTCTGCAGAAGTTGATTCGACTACTTCAACTTCCGGCTTGCCACGCGTTAAGGTGCCTGTTTTGTCGAACGCAACGCGACCGACCTTCGCCAAGCGTTCAAGCGCGTCTCCTTCACGAACCAGCACGCCCCACTTGGTAAGATTTCCAATTGCAGCCATGATTGCCGTTGGCGTTGCCAGCACCAACGCGCAGGGACAGAACACTACCAAAATGGTAACAGCGCGGATAATTTCTGAAGTAACTGCCCAGGTAACGCCAGCGGAAACAAGTGCGATAACAACAATCCAGGTAGCCCACTGGTCCGCCAATCGTACAATTTTCGCTTTACCCGCATCGGCCGATTGCACGAGTGCAATCATGTGCGCCAGAGAACTGTCCTCCCCAACTTTTGTTGCTTGCATTAAGAAAGCACCGAATTGATTTACCGTACCGCTGCGAACTTCATCTCCCGCTGATTTATCAACTGGGATGGGTTCGCCTGTCATTACTGATTCATCAACCGAAGTTTGACCTTCCGTGATAATTCCATCTACTGGGATGGTTTCACCAGGCAAAACTTTGCAAATGTCCCCAATTACTACTTCTTCAGCAGCAACCGTGCGCTCTTCTTCGCCCGAAACAACATGAGCTGTTTGCGGGGTGAGATTCACCAAGCGCTCAATGCCCGCGCGCGCTTTAGCCACGGTAACATTTTCAAGCAGAGCGCCTAATTGCATAATTACCGCGACTTCGCCCGCAGCGAAATATTCACCAATGATGATAGAGGCAATAAGCGCCAAAGAAACCAGAACGTCTGCCTTGATGTCGAATTCTGTCACCAAACCGATAATCGCCTCAAGGATAATGGAGGTGCCGCATAAAATGATGGCGATCCAGGCAGGATCAATGGGCCAATCTATCGGAACAAATAAACTCACTAAAACAGCTACGGCAGAAATAACAAGAAACACTACGTCGCGTTTCATGCCGCCCCATTCAAGTACTTTTTCCAAAAACCCTATCATGCACTTGCCGCCTTTTACTTTACCTTACCGGTTTGCCGTACTGTCTTATCTAAGCTGCCGTACTGACTCCTGAATCCTTCCCAACAGCTTTCCTGGCTTTCCTATTTGCCCTGGTTCGAAGATGCTTCTACGCGCTCGCCCCAGTTCGAAAACACTTTTACAAACTTTTGCAAGGAGATTCCCGCAGATGCATGACACGACAGTGCATGGATGCCGATAATCTGCATCGCCGTTTCAAAAAAATAATTGGCCAAGTCCAGGCGATTGATCGCATGGTTGATGAAGATATTCCCTGCGAAGATATGCTCGCGCAAATTAATGCTGCAAAATCAGCGCTCCATAAAGCAGGACAAGTTGTTTTAGAAGGCCACATCAAACATTGCGTTCGCGACGGCATTGAACATGGCGACGCAGATAAAACGATTGAAAGCTTTACCAAAGCAGTCGAGCGCTTTTCAAATATGGGGTAAACGACGGATACGACATGCACGACAAGTCGACATGTATAGCAAATGTGATATGCACGCTGTAGCGGCATGCACGACAAGTACGACATACGCATTCTAGTAGCATGTGCGACAAACGCGATATGTAGGCTCTAGCGACATGCGTGTTCTGCTCTATCGGAAGATTTACCCCGATGCTTAACGCACCATCTACGGAGGTGGTGCGACATGTGTTCTACCGCCACAAGATATGTGTTCTGTTGTTGGAAGTTTCATCCCGTTGTGCCAGATAACCCCATTTCAAAATAAATCCAGATGACCTCATTTCAAAATAGTCCAGTTTCCAAATAACCCAATTTGGCACAGCGCGCAAAAAAGTTGCAAATTTGGCCGCAAAAGCCGTGTTGTAGGCATCTATTTTCTTAGAAAAAGTGAGGGATTGCTTGTTCGTTACATGCATACGATGACTGGTTACAATCCTTGCATTGCCGCAATTACAGCTTGGTGCGTTGCAGGACATGAATTCCAACTTGGCGCACTGTTTAAGATGGATTGCAACTTAGCGCTCGACATGAATTTCGGCTTGATGCACTGTGGGACGTGTTGTGCCTTGGTGAACATAGCAGCGAACACACATTGCAACTTGGCGAATTCATTACTGAACTCAGCAATGAATTCAGTAATGAACATGAAAAAAATTACTGGTGCAGCTTAGATTACAGACATTCCTTAGATTATTGATTCAGCTTAAATTACAGGCGCGCCTTAGGTTATTGATATAGCTTTAATTGCCAGCATAGCTTAGATTATTGATACAGCTTTGATTATCGGTACAACTTAGCGATTTTGTAGCGGAACACCACTCTTATTTAACGTCGTACCGAAAATTTGTTACTAATTTAATAACATTTTTTCATATCGCCATCCTATCTGCGAATTTTCGGTGGTAGTATGAAATCATCATAAAAGTGAAGGTTTTATGAAGCCATTTGTTTTCGCTTAAGCGAAGAAGGTGCAGCGAACACAGCTGGCTTTCCAAAACCGCAACGGTAAAGGAGGTGCACAGATGGATTTTTTAGCTGATCCGGTCTTGTTAGCGCGTGTCCAATTTGCGCTTACTGCCATGTATCACTTCATCTTCGTGCCACTATCCATCGGCTTGGGACTTATCGTGGCTATCTTCGAAACGAAGTACTACCGTTCCCAGAAGCCTGAAGATGCCGCTGCTTCGCGTTTTTGGATCAAAGTGTTTACTGCAACCTTTGCCCTTGGCGTTGCTACCGGTATTACGATGGAATTCTCGTTCGGAACCAACTGGGCAGATTATGCTCGCTTCGTAGGTGACATTTTTGGCGCACCTCTCGCAGCAGAAGCTCTTCTTGCGTTCTTCCTGGAATCCGTCTTTTTGGGTGTTTTGCTGTTTGGACGCAAAAAGGTTGGTAAAAAATTCTATCTCGCATCCGCTTGGCTTGTTTGGTTTGGCTCCTGCCTTTCCGCCCTATGGATCATCATTGCAAATTCCTGGATGCAAACCCCTGCAGGTGCTGAACTTTCCGCTGATGGCACACAAGCAATTCTAACTGACTTCTTGGCAGCAGCATTCAATGCCACCACTATCCCACGCTACCTGCATACCGTAGACGCTCTTCTTATCATGGGCGCTTTTATGGCGCTCGCTATTGGCGCTTGGTATTTAAGGAAGGGCAAGCATACCGATTTCGCCATGAAAACAGTACGCGTAGCATCGGGCATTGCCTTAGTTACTACTTGCCTCATGGTGGTATTTGCTCACCAGTCCGCTGTTGTCGTCGCTGACGAACAACCCACCAAATTCGCCATGATGGAAGGCGCTTACGAAACAGAATCCATGCCTTTGTATGCACTAGGTTGGGTTGACGAAGAAAATCAAGAAGTAATTACCCCACTCGCTATTCCTGGCGGTACATCCTTCTTAGCTTCTTGGGATTTCGAAACTGAATATCCTGGATTAAATGATTTAGCAGAAAGCGGTGTTTATGGTGATGACTTCACCGAAGAAACCGTAGACGAACTTCCTGTTAATACCGTTTTCCAGAGCTATCACTTGATGGTAATCATGTTTGGCCTTATTGCTCTTACGACTATCTTGGCTTTCATCTTTACCTATCGAAAAGGCAAAATTAAGAACATGCGCTGGCTGCAGAACTTGGCTATTATTTCTCCGCTGTTCCCCTTCCTGGCCATTCAGGGCGGTTGGGTTACCGCAGAAATTGGTCGTCAGCCTTGGGTAGTATACCCAGCAGAAAGCAGTCCTGATGGCATTAGCTTGCTTACGAGCCAAGCTAATTCGCTGGCAGTTTCTTCGCCAGAACTTGCTATCACGCTTACCTTGTTCTGCTTGATTTATCTGTTCTTAATCATTGGATGGGCTCGCATTGTTATCCATCTGATTAAGCACGGTCCTCGCGAAGAAGTACAAAAGGATGGTGAATAGGCATGACTGCGTTAGGAATTCTTTGGTTCATCCTCATTGCCGTCCTTATTGCTGGATATTTCATCTTGGACGGATTTGACTTAGGCGCAGGTGTGCTTTCACCCTTCGTCGCCAAAAATGAAAAAGAAAAAGCTGTTGTTCGCCGCGCTGTTGGTCCTGTTTGGGACGGCAACGAAGTGTGGCTTCTTACGGCAGGTGGCGCTTTGTTCGCAGCATTTGCGCCCGCTTACGCTACAACGTTTTCGGGATTCTACCTTGCCGTAATGTTGGTGCTGTTCGGCTTGATCGTTCGTGCCGTATCGCTTGAATATCGCGCTCACGATCCTAAGTGGAAAGGCGTTTGGGATGCCTTGTTCTTCATTGGATCGCTGCTCCCCGCATTGCTCTTTGGCGTAGCTATTGGCAACGTATACGCTGGCATTCCTTTGGATGCAAATGGCGACTACATTGGTATTCCACTTCTGGGCTTAGTAACACCATTTACGTTACTGTGTGGCCTTCTTGGCTTGTCCATTTTCCTTACTCAGGGCGCTACCTGGCTTGCCTTGAAAGCTCCAAAGCCATCTGAAATTCAGGCACGTGTAGCTGGTCTTCGTCGCGTACTTGCCTGCATCAGCTTGGTGCTCTTTGTGGTTGTTACCATTTACGCATTGGTCGGCATTCAGCCTGCTATGGATCCAATGCTTGATATTGTGCGTTGGGCATTGTTTGTTTTAGTTGCTGCAGCTCTTATTGGCGTTATTGCAACTTCTAAATCTAACGGCAACGATATTATTCCGTTCATTTTAAGCAGCGCTTCAGCATTGCTTTTAGTAGTACTGTTTACTGCATCAATGTTCCCGAACCTGGTTGTTGCAACCGTTGGCGAAAACATCACCATTGCAACAGCTGCATCGTCCGACTTAGCTCTAGGCTGGATGACCGGCATTACCTGCATCGGCTTGCCGTTAGTGCTTATTTATCACGTGATTATTTACCGAACCTTCCGTGGTCGTATCACTGACGAAGATCTAACAGAGTACTAGGCTAAACGCGAACGCTAAACTACAGGAAGCCGCTGTGTGAAGTACTCATGCGGCGGCTTCTTTCTTACAAGCGAATACTCTCCTTTAAGAATTTCCATTCACTCAACTTTGAGGACTACCATGATTGACCGCTTGCTTTTTACAATCAAAGGAGTTCGTGCAGCACTTATTACTTGCACGATCTTTTCGCTCATAACGAGCGCTTTGGTCATAGGGCAAGCGTTCTTTCTTACTACTGCCCTTACTAATCTTTGGTACAACCATCCCCTAGAAGAACAAGCAATTTACCTTGCTTTCTTTGCTGTTTGCCTTATAGCGCGTCAAGTTGCAGACAATATCCAGTCTGGTTGGCTGGAATCATTTGCTACCAAACGTGCTGATGAATTTCGAACGGGACTGTTTGAAACGCTTTTCAAGCAAGGGCAAACTCTTATTCAAAGTAAAGGAACAGGAAGCTTTTCTACCCTTCTTGTTGAAGGGGTAGACCAAGTTGAAGCATACCTGCGCATGATAATCCCCCGTATGACACGACTTGTTGTTATTCCAGTAATGCTTCTTGTTCTTTTATTTACGCTTGATTGGGTTTCCGCCGTAATTGGCCTTCTGGTATTTCCTGCGATTATTTTGCAAATGGTGTTAATCGGACACACAGCAAGCATTGAAGCTGGTAAGCAACACAAGGAGTACCAGCGTCTGGCTAATCATTTTCTTGATTCAGTTCGCGGCATTGACACATTAAAACTGTTTGGGCGTAGTAAAGATCAAACGGATAGCATTTTTACTTCAAGCGAACGCTTTCGAGCTGCCACCATGAAAACACTGCGTGTTGCTACCTTATCAGGCGCCGTGCTTGATGCCTTTTCTACCATTTCCATCGCAGCAATCGCAGTAATGCTCGGATTCCGCCTGGTCGATGGATCACTTACCTTGTTCCCTGCCCTGTTTGTTCTGGTACTTATGCCAGACTACTTCAGGCCTATTAGGGAATTCGCTTCGGATTACCATGCTTCCCTTGATGGAAAAAACTCCCTGCATGCCATTCTTGAAACCTTACATGCAGATACTGGAAAACTCAGCGATGCCGAAACAAAGGATTCCGAAAAAAACTCAACTGTTGATGCGGACCTTCATGCGGACCTTCATGCGGACCTTCATGCGGACCTTCATGCAGACCCCCACACTTCTGCTGATATAACCTGGAGCGATACCAGTGCCTTATTATTGAACAATATTTCATTCCAATATGCTTCAGAAGATGAGGAAACCTTTTCCCTACAAAACATCACTGCTTCCTTTTCAGGAGCACAGAACATTGGCATTATAGGTGCCTCTGGCAGCGGCAAAAGTACTTTGGCACACATTCTTGCGGGCTTAAATGACCCGGAATCAGGAACCATCACCGTAAACGGCGTCACCGTATCCACTCTCAAAGACCCACGCTGGCAGCACCAGATTGCCTACATCCCGCAAAATCCGCACATCTTCAACACCACCCTGCGTAACAACATCGCCTTTTACAAACCAGACGCTTCCCAAGAAGAAATAGAACGCATTTGTTCACTTATGGGGCTTGATTCATTGCTTGCCGAACTACCCCAAGGGATCGACACTGTCATAGGCGAAGGGGCTCACTCCTTAAGTGGCGGACAGTCTCAACGCATTGCATTTGCACGCGCATTCCTAAACGAAAACTGCAAGGTGCTAATTTTCGATGAACCAACTGCCCATTTGGATATAGAAACTGAGTTAGAGCTAAAAGAGCGCATGCTTTCGCTTATGGAAAATAAGCTTGTTTTCTTTGCAACGCACCGCCTCCATTGGCTTTCCGCTATGGATTCTGTTTTGCTTTTACAGAATGGTCACTTGATAGCACAGGATTCTGCGGAGGCACTCCGAAAGAATCTTATGAATGACTCAACGAATTCAGCCCAGGAATTTACCAATGCTCGTTCATCTCAGACATTAACAAACGCAAGTTCCAAACAAGCATTGAACAACACGAGCTCCACCCAGGTATCGGGGGCAACAAGCCCTACCCAAACATTGATCAACAATTCTCAAGGTTCTTCCAATTCCTTCCAAGGAAAAGCGGGAGGTGAATCAAATGAGTAATAAAGATCGTGCTGCCAGCTCTGCTGCAAATCATGCTGCTGCCAACTCTGCTGCAAACCCCACTGACACTGCTAATGTTGCCGCCAAACGCACCGCTACTTCTGGCTCCACCAATCACGACGCTTCTTCTGGAACCACTGTTCATAGCTCTGCTGCAACAAAGCAGTTTTCCTGGAAGCAGGACACCTGGATAAAGCCCTACTTAAAGCACTACAAAAAAGCACTTTTCTTGGCGCTCTTTTTGGGAGTTCTCACTATTGGATTCGCTTCGGCGCTCATGTTTACTGCTGGCTGGCTTATTGGTGGTTCGGCAGAAATGCCCTATTCCATCTTGCTGTTGGGAACACCCCTTTTATGTGTTCGCATTTTCGGCATCGGCAAACCAATACTTCAATATGCCGAGCGCTTAACCAGCCATGATTGGGTGCTTCATATGACGTCAAGCTTGCGCGTCAAACTGTACCGCGCCTTTGACAGTCAAGGCATTTTCTTCCATTCGCTGTATCGCCTAGGGGATGCCCTTGGGCTTTTAGCAGAAGATATTGGCCACATTCAGAACCTTTATTTACGTACTATTTTCCCTACCGTTATTGCGTGGGTTTTAGGTTTGTGTTTGGTGATTGGCTTTAGTCTTTACACCTGGTGGATGGGCGTATTAGTTTGTTTGCTTCTGGTGATAGAGTTGCTGGTGGTGCCACTTGTTTCCGTTTCCGTAAATGGCGCACGCCAAGCAAAGCACAAAACCCTGAAAGCAACCTTCTATACTGAAATGACCGACAACGTTTTAGGTATCACTGACTGGATTTTGTCAGGCCGCCATAAAGATTACCTCGAGCACCACAAAACTACTCAAACCGCCCTTCGCGAACTCGAGAGCGCAGGCCATTCTTTCGATAAAAAGCGCGACTTAGTTCTGCAGGTATTTTTCGCCCTTGGAGCATGTGTTGTGTTCATCTGGGCAGCCCTGCAATTCAGCGGACAGACTGGCGGGAACGCAAATTGGATACTTGCTTTCATCCTGGGTTATTTCCCCTTGATCGATGCTTTCGCACCCCTTTCAGCAGCCGCAACCGAAGCTCGTGCCCATCAGGACTCCATTGAGCGCCTTAACAAATTGCCTATCGCAGAGGATTCCAAAAACGAAATAGCGCAAGAAGCAGCACAAAAATCTGCAAAGAATGCCGAAAACAACCAACCTGCTAAACAACCACCTGAGATTGTCTTAGAGAACGTAAGTTTTTCTTATCCAGGATCAAACCGCCTATTGCTTGATAATCTATTGCTTCGTATTCCTGCCAAACAAAAAATTGCCGTACTAGGAAAGAGCGGCGCAGGAAAGTCAACCCTAGCTTCGCTCATTCGCGGTGACCTTACCCCTACCGCTGGAACCGTTGAGCTGCATATCAACACATCGCCCAACCAGCACAAAACAACCGAAGAAGCTACGTCCCCAACTCAACAACAAACTATCCAAACATGCACCTTAGGCGATTTAGCACCGCAGTATTTTGGCGTTATCCAGCAGCGTACCTACGTATTCAATGCAACCCTGCGCGACAACTTACTTATTGGCAACCCCAACGCAAGCGATGACGAACTCATCCAAACGCTTCACAGGGTTGGACTCGATACGCTTCTCAACAGACTTCCTAAAGGCTTGGATACCATCATTGACGAAGCAGGCTTGCGCTTTTCTGGTGGAGAGCGCCATCGCGTAGCTTTAGCACGCGTACTACTGCAAGATGCGCCCATCATCATTCTTGATGAGCCTATGGTGGGACTTGACCCTGTAACAGAAAATCAAGTTTTGGATTCAATATTTTCTGTTTTGGAAAACAAAACCATCATCATGGTCACCCATCATTTACAAGGCGTTTCCAAGATGGATCGTGTGCTGTTCATAGAAAATGGCCACCTAAAACTAGATGGCCATCCAAAACAGCTTGCCGAAACAAGTGAGTATTTCCAAAACTTGTTAGCGCTTGAACAGACTAATCTTCTTCCTCTTCTTCCTCAGGAAGATCAATGTGCTCAATGAGAACGCCAATCTTATCGATTCGATAACCGTCCATAATGTTAATTACGAAATTGAACTTCTTATCTTCGTGAATTATTTCATATTGGTCGCCCTCTGCAGGAATCTTATCAAGCAAGTCAAGCATCAAACCACCAGCAGTTTCGTAGTCATACACAGGAACTGGTTCGAATCCTAAAAACTCTACGAACTGATCAACAGGAAGTGATCCGTCAACAATGTATTGGTTTTCACGTACCTTTAGGATTTCATCCTGGTCATCATGCAAATATTCATCTTCCATACGACCAATAATCTGCTCTACCACGTCACTCATGGTAACAATACCTGACGTGCCACCATGCTCATCAACTACACAAGCAATCTTGGTGTGCTTAGCTTGAAGCTGCTGCATAAGCTTAGTGATAGACAAGCTTTCAGGAACAACCTGGATAGTGCGAATACGTAAGTCCTTCATGGTTGAGCCCTTAGGCAACATGTAAGCATCCTTGATATGGACGAAACCAATGATATTGTCCTTGTCTTCCCTGAATACAGGATAACGAGTGAATTTATTCGTACCCATAATTTCAAGGTTGGTCTCAAGATCATCATCAAGGTCAATAGCAACAACTTCAGTACGAGGAGTCATGATTGCTTCTGCATCTTTGTCATCCAAGTCAAAGATGTTATCCAGGTACTGGTATTGGTCCTGCTCAATTGAGCCACTTTCGGCACTTTCTTCAAGAAGAATTTTAATTTCTTCTTCAGAGTAAGCATCATGTTCTTTCGAAACATCATGACCAGTCAAGCGCATGATGCCATTGGTCAGCGTATTGAATAACCACATGATGGGGTAGGTCATCATGTAGAACGCATGCAAAGGTCCTGCAGTATGAAGTGCGTATTTTTCGGTATTAAGGATTGCCATAGATTTAGGCACCAATTCGCCGATAACTACGTGCAAAGCCGTCATGATGAAGTAGCCAATAGCAACAGAAATTGCGGTTACCGCAGCGTCAGGCAAGTTCAATGCCGCAAATACAGGATGGAACAATGCAGAAATTGCAGGCTCGCCCAACCAACCAAGTGCCAGCGAAGCTAACGTAATACCCAACTGACAAGCAGAAAGATAGGCGTTTACATTGTCTGCGATATGAGCGGCACGCTTTGCTCCAGACCTTCCTTCTTCCACAAGAAGTTCTACCTGAGATTTACGCACACGTACCAGCGAAAACTCCGCAATAACGAAGAACGCATTCATCAACAAAAAGAAAACTACTAATAAAAGACTCACCCAAATTGGCATGTACTACTCGTTCCTTTCAATAAGCCATAATAACTTCCAAAAACTATAACCGAGCTCCTACACGGCCATCTCCCCCTTTGCGGGCAGAAGATAACTAGTATCTGAAGTTTTAAGGCATACTTCGCCACAAATTCTGCGGACATAAGAAAACGCAGTCATGCCACACAAAGACATAGACCGCGCTGGATCACTTACAACATGCGTATGTTTAGTAAAGCGTTTTCGGGTCGACCAACATCGACCGCCGCCGTCGGAATCAGTCACGACAGCTAAATCTCCTATTCTGGTAACAGTTCTTACTGTTTCCGTCGCGTACTCACTAATAAAACATGATACAAATCAGCAGTGCTAGTTTTTGCGAACACGTTTTAGCTTACTGATACATCATGGTATCAGTGCATACATCTTTGTCAATTATATTGGCGATGAATAGCAGCTCTTCACAAACCTAGCGCAACTTGAACAGGGACTCTATAACATCAATTACCTGGGCGCGATGGCCTTCACTGTCAGGGGCACTTGTCATAACCGACATTATGTAGGTATTGCCTTCGTATTCGATAATACCTGCATCGCACAAACCACTAAATCGTGGGGTGCTTGCAATCCAGCCTGCCTTATTCATGACAACGGGCTGATCGTTAGCGCTCTGTGCACTAGAAGATTCTTGGGCCCCAGCAGACTCTTGATCGTTGACATCCTGCACCCCGGTTGACTGCTGTTCGCCAGCGGTTTCCTGTGCACTGGAAGCTTGATTTGCGGTTTCTTGATTTACTTCGTCATTTATACCTTCACAAATAAACGAAACATTGGTCTGTGTATACAATTCCCGCAAGTGATTTGCTGCATCAGATCCTGTTTCTAAATAGCGATAAACATGCAGCCAAAGCAACGCCGATTCACGTGCTGAATACCGAGGAAAATGAGTATCCCCAGCAATATCAGAATTAACGCCACATGATTCAAGCCATTCTGCAAAACCTGCGCCATCATATGAGTTTCTCAACGAGGAAAAAGCATCGTTATCAGAAACCAACACCGAAGCATCCATTAGCGAAGCAGCAGAACTTGAAAGCCCCTGCCCTCCATCAGCCAAGTGCTCGCTTAGATACGCAGCATATATTCCCTTAAATGAACTTGCGCCATAAATACGCGTGTCCAAATTGTAGGCAATGCCCTGGCCAGAATTTACATTCAACAAGAAGCAACCTACATCTATCCCTCGCGATTCAAGCGCCCCTATTGCTGTACTCAATTCACTTACATCTTTATTAAGCTCCGAAACATCTTCGCCAGACGAAGCTTCAAACAAGCTAAATACTTCAGGAGAGTTTTCTGAAGCTGAAAGTGACTGGAGTGCAGTTTGCGAAACTACCTGATTTGCTACAAAACTATCCACACCAGATTCCCCCATTTGCGCAAGTGATTGTTCGCCTGCTTGTACCACCTGAGAAAGAGCTTCGCGCAACGTGTTTTGCTGCATCAATTGTTGCACAATGCGCGAATCTTCTACATTTCCAGAAATAAGCGGATTTTCATTAATCTGCGCCACTTTCTCATCCTGATTAAAAGCATTTGATGGCGTTTGATCCAATTCATCACCCTGGTATGCCTCGCTTGCGCTCTGGCCAACAGAAGATCTATCAACAACAGAAACAGAAACCCCTGAACAAATGCAAAAAACCACTAAGAAACAAGCAATTATGCAGTATGGAAGAAAAGACCGAGACATAGCCAAAATAATACCGCGCCTCAATAACCCAATACTGAAGGTTTACATAGATGCCACAAAATACGTGCCGTAAATACAACAATGTGTTGATTTTTTAATTCACCGAACATGTAAATACATCTTTTTTGCAAATAGCTAGAATAAGTAACGTGCATTTTGTTAGACGCACTTTATGCGTACAAAGCAAATGAAATACAGACACATTCACATAGCAATTTATAAAAACTGTGAGGAGGAACATGGATCAGGCAACCGCAATTGAACGTAACGCTTCTATTAAAGAATCGGAGCGCACTCATATTAGTGAAAGTTTCACCAAATTAGTCTGGGTGTTTCTTCTTATGTCTTTTGTCGGTCTGGTAGGTGAAACACTTCAGCACTACATTGTTTTTAATGAATGGGAAAGTCGACCAGGATTCATTTGGGGTCCTTTGTCCCCTATTTATGGAACCGCAGCTGTTTTACTCACCCTTGCCTTAGAACCCCTTCAAAAAAAGAATCCTCTTATTCTGATTGCTATCGGTGCCATGGTTGGTGGTGGGCTTGAATATTTTGCCAGCTGGGCAATGGAAACATTTGGCGGCATTGTTGCCTGGAGTTACATCAATAATCCGTTCAATTTCGATGGTAGAACTGACTTATTTCATGCACTAGTTTGGGGAACGCTGAGTATGTTATGGGTAAAAATTGGGCTTCCCCTTTGCGAAAAGGGATTTAGCTACCTTAATCTTGAAAGCAGGCTTTCAAAAATCCTGACTGTAGCGCTTTCCGTTTTTCTAATCCTGAACATTATCATGACTATTTGCGTTTTAGTTCGAACCGAATATCGCACCGATGGAGTTCCACCCCAAAATGCCTTTGAACAGTATATCGACTACACCTATCCTACCGATATGCTTCAAAAACGCTTCCATAATATGGGAGGACTAGGCATGTAGCCCAGTCCTCAACCAAACATATAGTCTTATTTTCACCAGGTATATAACTTAATCCTCACACCAGATATGCAGCCTAGTACCAGATATGCAGCCTAGTCCTCATACCAATCAGCTGCATCTTCTAACAACTCAATGATTTTAATGCCCTGAGGACACATATCCTCGCAATTGCCGCACTGGGTGCACTGAGAAGCACGGCCACCAGCAGTTTGCCAATCATACAAGCCTTTAACGAATTCTCGATTTTCAGTCATCTTTTCCAAATTCATCAAGCTCATAATTTCAGGAATTTTTACCCCAGCAGGACAATCCTTTGCACAATAGCGGCAATTTGTGCAATCAATCATGCCAACACTACGCAGTGCTTCCATTGCCTGCTTGATTACGGCGTGATCTTCTTCGGTTAAGGGCTTTGCAGCCTTCCACTCTTTAACGTTTTCTTTTACCTGGTCAATAGTAGACATGCCAGAAAGAACAGTAATAACGTTTGGCAAGTCGTAGCAAAAACGATATGCCCAAGAAACTTCGCTTAATTCTGGCTCAGCATTCTTAAGAATTTCCTTGCCACGTTCAGGCAAGTTAGCCAAACGGCCACCACGAGCTGGCTCCATAATAACCACGGGAACGCCATGCTTTTCAGCAACTTCCATACACTTACGTGCCTCGACAACAGGATCATCCCAGTCCAAGTAGTTAACCTGAAGCTGGACAAAATCCATCGTAGGATGTTCGGTTAACAACTTATCAAGCGTTTCGGCGCCATCATGCATAGAAAAGCCCAGATGCTTGATTACCCCTTCGTCCTTTTTCTGCTGTGCCCAATTCCACATGTCATATTCATCGAACTTAGCAGTGCGAACGCCACCTACATTATGAAGAAGGTAGAAGTCTACGTAATCAGTTCCTAAACGCTCAAGTGAGGTATCCAAACAAGCTTTTGCTGCTTCAGCATTAGGCTGCGCCCATGCCAGGCACTTGGTAGCAATAGTGAAAGAATCGCGAGGATAACGTTCAACTAAAGCCTCACGCAAAGCGGTTTCTGAAGCGCCCTCATGATACACATACGCCGTATCAAAATAGGTGCCGCCAGCTTCCACGAAGGTATCAACCATTTCTTTTACTTGTTCAATATCAATTGAGGTTTGATCTTCCGGATTGGTCAGAGGAAGACGCATACAACCAAAACCAAGTTTTGGTGTATCAAGTAGATTCGTCATATTCGGGCTCCTTTGATGCATCTACTACTGTTGACTATTTAATTTCACAACGCACATTATAATCATTTTAAGTGACATAACGTCAAGAACCTACACATAAAGTGCAGGTTCTTGTAATTTGTTTGGGTATTTTTAGTTAAGCTTACTTCACACCATACTGCTCATAGTAAGCGTCCAAAGCAGCTTTGATGTCATCATCAATGACCACCTTGCCCTGAACCTCATGGTTGTACAGTATTTCGGTTACTTCGGCCATACTTACAATAGAAGCAACAGGGAAGCCATATTTTTCCTGAACTTCCTGCTGAGCCGTTACAACGCCGCCCTTACCAACTTCCATACGGTTAAGAGAAACGATTAAGCCCTTTACCTCAACATCGGCCGCACCCTTAAGAATGGGATACGTTTCGTCAATAGACTTGCCAGATGTTGTAACGTCTTCAACCATAACTACACGGTCACCATCATGCAGTTCCGAACCAAGCAAATTGCCCGCATCAGCTCCATGATCCTTAACTTCTTTACGGTTCGAGCAATAACGAACTTCTTTTCCATAGAGCTCCTGTAGAGCAATAGCAGTAACAACTGCTAAAGGAATACCCTTGTAAGCAGGGCCGAACACAATATCGAAGTCTAGGCCAAAATTATCATGAATTGCTCGAGCGTAATATTCACCCAAACGCTTTAGCTGGCTACCCGTTACATAAGCACCTGCATTCATAAAGAAAGGAGACTTACGCCCACTTTTCAAAGTGAATTCACCAAATTTCAAAACCTGGCTTTCCACCATAAACTCAATAAACTCCTGCTTATAGGCTTCCATGAGCGCCCCTTTTCTCGCGTTGATATTTGCCATGACCAATCATAACAAAATTAGCAGCAATTCTGGATAAGGGCACAAAGCTCTAACGTTCTTCAATAGGCTTATAAACACGATCCTTAACGCCTGTTTTGTATGCAGGGCGAATAATGCGCTTGCCGCTTACGAGCTCCTCGAAACGATGCGCTGCCCAACCAGCCATGCGAGAACAAGCGAACAAAGGAGTAATCAAGTCGGTAGGGATGCCCAAAAGTGAATACACAAACCCTGAATACATATCAACATTTGCGCACATATCTTTCTTAGTCCCCTTTTTTTGAGCA
Source organism: uncultured Eggerthella sp. (assembly GCA_900556585.1). Taxonomy (GTDB): domain Bacteria; phylum Actinomycetota; class Coriobacteriia; order Coriobacteriales; family Eggerthellaceae; genus Anaerotardibacter. The sequence continues at coordinate 5,309 of USPD01000005.1, read as the reverse complement.
ATAACTTCAGGACTAATGCGTTCAATTGTTTTTAGCAAATTCAATTCTGCTTCAAATTCTGTTCCTTCTGCCAACTTGGTAGCAAATTTCTTCAGAATAACTGCGCGAGGATCAGACTTGGTATACACCGCATGTCCCATACCATAAATAAGGCCCGTATGATCAAATGCTTCCTTGTTTACAATCTTGGCAATATAAGAAGCAACCTCATCTTCATTTTCCCAATCAGAAACGTTCTCCTTGATTTCTTTCTGCATGGCTAACACTTGATGGTTAGCACCACCATGTTTGGATCCCTTTAAAGAACCAATTGCGCCAGCATAAGCTGAATAAGGATCAGTGTCCGAAGAACTAAGAACACGACAGGTAAAGGTAGAGTTGTTACCACCACCATGTTCAGCATGGAGACACATCATAATATCAAGCATACGCGCCTCTTCTGGCGTATATTGCCTGTCAGGACGAAGCATGGACAGAATGGTTTCCGCTGTTGACTCACCTGGAATAAAACGATGCATGATCATTGATTCCCCATTGAACGCTGCCTGCTTTGCATAGTAAGCAAGTACCATAATGCGGGGCAAACGAGAAAGCAAGGTAACAGCAGTTGAGATTTCATGCTCATACGCACGGTCTTCTGCATTAGGGTCATCCGCGTACAAAACTAAGACAGAACGAGCAAGCAGGTTCATAATATCCGGCGAAGGCGTACTCATAATCTTTGATGCCGTAAAGCCATCAGGCAATTCACGATGAGCATCCAAACGCGATACAAAGAAATCTAGCTGATCTTGCGTAGGCAAGTCACCCATTAGAAGCAAGTAGGCAATTTCTTCATAACGAAAACGTTTATTTTCGTCTCCACTCAAAAGGTCATATATGCTATACCCGCGAAGAGTAAGCTTTCCTTCGTCAGGAATCTTATCGCCTTCACTCATCATATACCCATGAACGTTAGATATATTAGTGATACCCGCAATAACACCTGAGCCATCACTATTACGAAGACCGCGTTTTACGGGATAGCGCTCATAGAGTTCAGGGTCAACAGAATTAACTTTGGTGATGTTGTCATATAAAGAAAGCTTGCGTTCTTCCATAAGGTATCCTTTCAAAACTTTAAATAACAATTCTACACCGTACTAAAGCGATTAATCTTCTTAGGCGTTTCAATACGAAGATAAACGGTATCCTGAACTTAATTTGTAACGAAGGCGTACCAAATCTGTAACACAAGCGCAATAGAATCAAGCATGCTACACTTTCCTAACAGGGAGATTTTGATCAAAATTACATCGCTACGTTTCGCAACAAGTAAAGAGGTACTGTCAAAAAATTTTAAACAAATCCTGCCTTAATACTTATTCAATACAGGAGCGATGCAAGAATTACGATTTAGTAGGGGAAATCATGGACTGGCAACAGGATTACAAACAAAAGCAACTATCACTTGACGAAGTATTCGAAAAGTATCTTACTGGTGGCACTAAAGAACACAAGCAAAAAATATACATGGGTGGTCTGCACGTGCCAACCACCATCGTCAATGAATTACTTTCCCGCATAAAACAGGGAACGCTTTACGGAATAGACTTGTACGGCAACTACATGAATGGCGATATTTCCTTCGCTGATTTAGATGTAACACCCAATCAATTCCGTTATCACACGTATTTTGCAGGACCCGTTGAGCGCACTGGATTTGCAAATGGCTCCAGATGCGTAACCCATATTCCCGTACATTTTTCTGATACCAATCGCATGCTTGAAGAAATTGGATTAGATTATGCCGTAGTTCAAATGACACCACCGAACGACCAGGGTTATTGCAATATTGGTCCCTTGGGATTTGAACAGGGTGCCCTTCGTGGTGCAAAACACATCATTGCCGCAATTAATACGCGTCTACCCCGCGTATTTGGTGATTCGCACAACTACCACGTAAACGATATAGATGCCTTTTTCGTTCACGACGAAATGCTCGAAGACGTTACAACACCTACTCCTACCCCTGAAGAAATAAAGGTTGCAGAACTTATTGTTGACCGTGTACAAAATGGCGACTGCATCCAACTAGGTATTGGCGGAATCATTAACGCCATTGCAGCAGGATTGGATTGCAAAAAACACTTGGGTGTATTTACTGAAATGTTTTCCGATGCGTTTGTAAAACTACAGATGAAAGGCGTTATTGATAATTCCCGTAAGAACTATATGCCTGGTGTTTCAGTTGGTGGATATTCCACCGGAACCCAACGCCTCTACGATTTTATTAACGAAAACCCTGACATGTACTACTGTTCTTACGAAACAGTGTGCAACCCGGTAAATATTGCGAAAAACGACAACCTTGTATCGGTAAACACTGCTGTAAGCATTGATTTAACGGGGCAGGTTTGCGCTGAAAGCATTGGGCCTCGTCAATATTCAGCAAGCGGTGGTCAGTTTGACTTTGTTCGCGGTGTTAAAAACGCCAAAAATGGTCGCGGATTCATTGCAGTAACCAGTGTTGCCCATACCAAAAAGGGCGATGTTTCCAAGATTGTTCCTACCTTGGCGCCTGGCAGTGCTGTTACTTCTTTGCGAAACGATTTACAGTATGTTGTTACCGAATATGGAATTGCAGATTTGCGCTGGGCCGACATTCCAACCCGCGCACAGCGTTTAATCGCCATTGCTCATCCTGATTTTCGCGATGAGCTCACCTACGAAGCAAAGAAGTTAGGATTCTTGTACTAGCTCCGCGACGCAAAACTAAGCTTATACGCCAAAACCGCCTGTAAACCATAAGCGAAGTGTCAGCAATGACGCTTCGCTTGTTTTATGTACTTTAAAATAGCTTTTGGCGTTATTGATTCGCTTTTGTCGGTATTGTTTTGTTTTTGACGTTGCACTACTTTTGCAATGCGTTATTCACTTTTGCAATGCGTTATTCACTTTTGCAATGCGTTATTTGCAAGGAACTATTTCCTGTAACGCAAGCGCGAACGGAAAGATCCGCCCATACGGCTTTCTGGTTGCAAAATCATAAAAGCAGCAATCACCGGAACCACCGCAAGAATTGCACCAATGGGACCCGACCACACAAATCCTAAATTCGTTGCTACAACACCACCCAAGAAAGATCCTGTCGCTATACCAACATCTGACGATGTAGGCATGACCGCAGATGCCAACGTTAAAGCGCGTGGATAATCCTTTGCCGACACCTGCAACAAATACGATTGCAGGGGCGCATTCATGTGATAAATAAACACACCCGTAAGCACCACATTAATAATGCATAGCAAAGTGTTTCCCGAAACTAAGCTAAGCCCAAGCAACGCAAGGACCACTGCCTGAAGCGCAAACATGATAGGAAGTTTTCCTAAACCATAGCGCTGAGCAAGCGACCCGCTTCCCAAGTTGGACACAATAGTTGCACCACCATAAAAGAATAGTACCAAGCTAACCATCCATACCGAAAGTCCAACAGAATCTTCCAAAATAGGGGTTACATATACATAGAACACGTAGGTAGCAGCCATGCCGAACGCCTTCATGACTAAAACCAAAATAATACGACGATCTTTCAAAATAACAAGTTGATCTCGAACTTTAGAAGAAACGTCAGTAGACCCAGAACGAGGAACCGAAACAAGTAAAAGAATTGTGACTAAAAGAGCAACAGCCTCTACGGCGACAAAAGCAGCTTTGATACCAAAAGCATCTGAAAGTAGTGCTCCAACGGGTGTTCCCAAAACACTAGCGACTGAAAATCCCGCATATACAAACGAGATAATACGAGGTGCTTGTTCCTGAGGAATAATGTCGTTAATAAACGTCATTACCGTTGAAAGCGTTACGCCCGAAACGATAGCGGTACAAATGCGAGCCATCATAAGGATTTCGTAACTTGGCGCAATGACAGCCAGTGTGTTACCAACATTGAACACTACCAGAAAAATAACGAATAACGGAAAGCGTCTAAACCGTCCCGTTGATAAAACAATAATGGGAGTAGATACCGCATAAGCAACCGCAAAATAGCCAACCAAATTACCAGCATCAGAAAGTGGAATATCATACATTTCAGCAATATCAGGAGTAATGCCAATAACAATAAATTCGGCAAATCCAAGAGCAAAGCCAACAATTATCAGTGCGACTGTAGCTAGTTTAATTCGACCTGAGCTGTACTCCACAAAACCGTCCTTTTATCTTTGCCGCATTAATTAATATGCGCATTTTCAAAAAGATCACACCACAAGGCGCCATCACACAGATAAATACACAGTTTTGCTATTTTAATTCTTTTTATGTATTACGTTAATTCTTTTTAAGATAAATAACCGTTTACTATCAAACGAGCGCTTTTAATATCAATCGGGTTATCTTTAAAGCTCGAAAGCATAATATGAGTTCGCATGATGCAGATAACAACCGATGTTCCCACTAAACATTCTTCTCGCAGAGATTGTTCTGGCATTTTTCGTTTTTCTGGATACTTCGAAAGATATTCCATCAAGGCAGCAGTAATGGCTGGATGTAAAACCAGTGAGCTTTTATTGGTACGAAAGAAAATCTCAGGAGATCGCAACATGGCACTTTTGCGCAAATCTTTAATTTGATCAGACGTATCTGCCGAAGTAAGACCATGCTCAATACAACCTGCAAGCACGTCAAGATAATTAGCCTCAGGACACTTTTCCATTGCCTCTAAAAACATGTCTTTGCTAGGAATATATGAACGCCCTAACACTGCTGCGCGCTTAGAAGAAAAATAGTTAAAGAACGTTTTACGGGAAATGCCTACCTGTTCGCACACTTCTTCAACCGTTACGTTTTCATAGCCCTTTTCAATGACAAGACGCAAAATTGTTTCCTCAAGAGCCTGACGCGTTTGTTCCTTTTTACGCTCACGCAAACCACTTGCTGGCGCAGAAGAAACAACTGGTTCAGGTTCAGGTTCAGGCCTGAGTCTAGAACAAACTTGCGCTTCGATGGTAGTTTGCTGCACTTCACTGGAAGATTGTGTAGTCATGGTCATGGTTACGCTTTCGTTTGCGCCTACACTCGCATCTATATTAGTTTCGGAAGCATTATTATGTATGTTTCTATCCTGCATTTACGCAACCTTAGTATCAGTCCATTTGAGCGTTTGATGATGTTTGTTTATACAAATAGCAATTATTCTGCCATTTGCAGTATTTCTACATAATTTACACTTACTATATAAATACACTGAGTGTAATATTATCACTCGCTAAAAGACTTTAGTATCGCTTGCTTCGATGAATTGGGACGAAGAATTCTTAAAGAACTAAACT